>JBGOZL010000037.1:0-9001 GCA_041480185.1 Anaerolineae bacterium | reverse complement strand
CTGCCAGGGTGGTCAGGTCGGTTGCCAGTTGGTCCACCAGCGGCGTCTTGGCTTCCTGTTTGCCGCCGGGCTTGGCGGTCTCCGGGACAGCAGATGCCTGGGATCCGCTGCTATCCTGCAGCACCCGGCGGGTCTGGCGGCGCACCTGTTCGGCAGTTACACCCAATTTTTTGAACACTTCCATCGCTGCGCCTTCCGAGCAGACCAGTCCAAGCAGCAAATGTTCTGTCCCAATGTAGTGGTGGCCCATCTTGCGAGCCTCTTCGATGGCGTATTCCAACACCAGTTGGGTGTCGGGGGCAAGCTCGATTTTTCCGCTTTCGTAGTGACCTTCGTGGCTCACCCGCTGGACCATCTCGCGCACCCGTTCCGTCTCTAGGCCGAGCTCGCGTAAAACACGCCCGGCCACCCCCCCATCTTCCGTCAATAAACCGAGCAGGAGGTGCTCCGTTCCGATCAATCCCTGGTGAGCGCTCTCCGCTTCCTGGTGGGCCAGGGCAAGTACACGCCGCGCCCGCTGGGTAAACTTTTCCATGCTAGCCATAAATGTCTCCAAACTCCCTAGGACAGGAGCCCGTCCTGCCCTGCAATCAGATAATAAGTGTCTGGTTTGATTCTACCAAATAATAGGGATGGGGTATGTATGAGGATGATTAGAGTTCGTGGAAGCCCCGGTTCTTTCGGGGAAGCCCCGGTTCTTTGGAGGGAGCCTCCAATCTCTGAGGGAAGCCTCTTTCTTACGGCGCTGCTCGCCTTCAGGGAAGAATTCTCGATTCTGGGTGAGTCTTTCCCGGTTTTATTTAGAATCTTCCGGTTCAGGGACGGTCAATGGGATGCTGCAACCAGCGCTAGCGGCTCGTCCCCCTTTTCGGGGTCCACTGGGGCGGTTTGCTGTGATGCGAATTGGCCTTGAAGGTAAATTCTGTTCCGCAGTCCGGGCAGCCAAACTGGCATTCGATCACGTCAGGCCAACTGGCATCATCCTCCACCTCCTCAAGCTCGGTAAAAGATGGAAATTCAACAATTTTCCCGTCATCCACGAGCACGCGCAGCCGCCGCATGAATTTGGTCAACTCCCCGGTGGATGTGAATTGTCTTTTCAGGTTCAAGGAAGCACAATTCTTACAGGCCATGGTTATATTCTCCTTCCTTGCGGGTCTTTCGGGGGGTTCGGCGCCAGTGGGACCATTTCTGGTCCAGGGATGGCAAGAGGATCAACCAGCGCGGCTTGGGTCTGATATTTGAACGTAGTAGCCAACCACCGAAATAATCAATAGAACACCTGCGGCTGCGCAAATGAGCCCCAATCCCCACCAGCCAATAATACCGCCGAGAATGCCAAATATCACAATAATTGTTAAAAAGGTCATGGCGCGGGTGGCGATAATCCCCTCTCCCTGGAGCGGACGATTGCCCGCAATCCACAACACCCATCCGGCTGCCATGCAAACCAGGCTGAACACCAGAACAATAATGAAGACCTGGATCCCGGTCACTGCGGGCAAAGCCACCACCACTGTTCCGCACGTATTGGTACGCGAGGGAAGTGTAAAAGCACCGAATTCATATACCCGTGCCATGACCAGGTGACCGAAAACAAGGTTGTCTGATGTCACGGTCCAGCTGAGATTACGTGTTTCTCCCGCAGCAACAGGGTAGCTAATCTTGTCCAGCGTCGCCGCGCCGTAGTAACTGAATTCGGTCTGGATCAAAATCGAGAGGTCCCGGTTTGTGCTGTTGGTGACGCTCATGGTGACCAATCCCGAATCTGCTGTGGTCATCAACAGTGGACATCTCAAAGTAATTAATGTTTTATCAGCCGGGGCACTATACCCGAAATAAAAGGAAGCTTCGAAGTAGGCCCAGTTCATGAAGATGAACATCACCATCCCCGCCAGGACGCCAGCGGAAAATAAAATGATTCCCAAAGTACGAAATGATTTCCTTCTGCTTTGCATAAAACACGCTTGCCTTGTCCGCGAGCCTGGGGACGTTATTTTCCACGGTGCAGACGGGATTATACCGCAACGCCTCTCATCACCGGTTATCCCCCTCTCCGCCGATCTTGCCGCGCTCCTGGCGCGAGAATAATTTCTCGAGGTTGTGTTTGGCAACCTCGTCCAGAGAAATTTCCAGCTCGGTGCAGACCTGGGCCAGGTACCACAGCACGTCGCCCAGTTCTCCCTTGAGGGCTTCACGCTCCGCCGGGCTGAACTTCCCGGCTTTATCACGGAAGATTTTCTTGATCTTTCCGGCTACTTCCCCGGCCTCGTTGGTCAGTCCCAGGGTGGGATACACCACCGGGTGCCCGATGGACGGGTATATGGCTGTCTTGCGCGATTTGGCCTGGTAGTCACTGAAGTTCATCGTTTCCTCTTGCTCCAACCACTTTTTGTCGCGGAGCACCCCCGTGGGGGGTGGCGACTGCGGTTCTAAGTCAAATGCAGGATTTCCCTGGCGATCCTCTCGGCGGCATGCCCATCCCAAAGCGGGGGACACTGTCCCTTCTTTCCCTTTCCGCCCAGGATGAGCGCGAGTTCAGCCTGCAGCCTCCCCGGCTCCCCACCGATCAGGATGTTCGTCCCCAGGGTGATGGTTATGGGGCGTTCGGTGGTATCGCGCAGGGTCAGGCATGGAATGCCCAGGTAGGTGGTCTCCTCCTGGATGCCGCCCGAGTCTGTGATGACGACTGCGGCATGCTTTTCCAGAACCAGGAAGTCCAGGTACCCCAGCGGCTGCAGCAGGCGGATGGTTTCGGGGATTTCGAGCCCTCCATCCAGGATGGCCTGGCGGGTGCGTGGATGGACCGGGAACAGCACGCTGAGCTCCCTCCCGATCCTGCCCAACTCGGTAATCAATCGCGCCAACTGCACCGGGTGGTCCACATTCGAGGGACGGTGAAGGGTTACCAGTGCAAATCGCCCCTGCGAAAATTCAGTTTCCAGTTGCGGCCAACGCTCCTCGGCCTGTGGCAGCAGCCGCACCAGCGTATCGATCATCACGTTCCCCACCAGTTTGATCTTTTCCGGGGGGATGCCTTCCCTTAAAAGGTTTTCATTCCCGTCTGGTGATGGGGTGAACAGGAGTTCGGCCAATTGGTCGGTCAGCAGGCGGTTGATCTCCTCCGGCATGCTCCGGTCACCCGAACGCAGGCCGGCTTCCACGTGCGCCACCGGGATCAGCAGCTTTGCACATACCAGCGCCGCTGCTACCGTGGAATTGACGTCCCCGTAGACCACCACCAGGTCCGGTTTGCGCTCCAGCACAACCGGCTCGAAGCGCTGCATGATCTGTGCAGTCTGGAAGGCATGGCTCCCCGACCCAACCTCCAGGTTGACATCCGGCTCCGGGAGATCCAATTCCTTGAAAAACACCCCCGACATTTGAGCGTCGTAGTGCTGCCCGGTATGTACGATGGTCTGGGTCACGCCCTGCGCAGCCAGGGCTGCTGCCACCGGCGCAGCTTTGATGAAGTTCGGTCTTGCTCCTACTACATGCAGAATATGCATTTCCTCTCCCGGAATATCTTTTTCCACACAAACGGCACATTATTCAAAGGATTTTCCTTTGTGCTCCGCCCACTCCAGTTGTCCTGGCCACGGTTTTTCGGGGCGAACGTGCGTTGTGCCCTTTGTGTTTAATTTACTTTTCCAGCAAATATGCCATTACCCACTTGACCGTTGCCACCAGCGCCTCGGTGTGGGTCCGCTCGTAATTATGTGAAGCATCCACGCCGGGACCGATCAACGCTACTGCCGTGTCCCCACCCGCGTTCCACCAAACTTCACCATCCGAGTGGTAATAAGGGTAAACATCCACCTTGTAGGGGATTTCGTTCTTCTCTGCCAAAGCCCGCAGCCGGTTTGACATATCATGATGGTATGGGCCGCCGGTATCCTTCACGCACAGCGAGGCGTGGAACTCGTCCGAGTTCTGGCCTTCGCCCACCGCCGCCATGTCCACCACCAGCAGTTCTTCCACGTCTGCGGGGATGCCCGTCGCCGCGCCGTGCCCCACCTCCTCATAATTACTGATCAGCAGAATCGTCGTCCGGGCAGGTTTGCGGCCTGCCTCGCTCAAGGTCTTTACTGCTGACACCAGTGCCGCCACGCAGGCTTTGTCGTCCAGGTGACGCGAGCGCACGAACCCGGCATTGACTTCCACCCGCGGGTCGAATGCCACGAAATCCCCCACCCCAATCCCCAGGTCGAGCGTTTCAATGGCAGACATCGTGCGCGCATCCAGCCGCACCTCGAGCGTCTCCTCGCTCCGCTTCATCTCAGCAACTTCCCCGCCGAACACGTGGCTGGAAGCTTTTGTCAACAGGATGGAGCCGCGCACCTGCCGGCCGGAGCGGGTTGTGACGGTGCAGCCCTCGCCCTCGATGGTGTTCCAGGCGAAGCCGCCGATCTTGGACAACTTCAACCGCCCGGTCGACTTGATCTCCTTCACCATCGCCCCCAGCGTATCCACGTGCGCTGTCACCGCCCGTGGACTTTCGTCCTGATCGCCGCGCCACGTGGCGGTAAGCGCTCCCTTGCGGGTGCGCCCAAGCGTGAGCGCCGGGAAGGCTTTGAGAGTCTCCTCGGTGAATGCCACCGCTGCCTCGGCGTTGCCGGTAGGCGAAGCTGTGTTCAATAATTTGGTCAGGAAATCCAGCAGGAAGGGGGTATCGATTTCAGGCAGGTCAGACATGGTCTCCTCCGTAATGAGAATTATACGTTAAAAATCCCCATGAACATGATCCGAAGATTGCTCATTAGAGAAATAAAAAAAGAGGTTCGGGATGCGAAGCGTCCTGAACCTCTTTTTTCGAACAATTCTTCCCCTCCCCATGTCGAGGCGGCGTCAAGCCGCCATCGACCGCTTCGGGCTCACGAGTGGCCGAAACATCCACTCGGGGTGAGGTTAAGCCTTGAGCCCCACTCTAAGAATGGTGTTATTCTAATATGTTAAATTTGACCCTTTTATCAAAATAGCGGTAGTATAAATGTGCTATGGAGCAATTAATATGAAACCCATCCGTGCTTCTGAAGTTGGCACTTACCTCTATTGTGCGCGCGCCTGGGCATACGCCCGTAAAGGGATCGAATCCTCCAACCAGGTCGAAATGACCTCCGGCTCCGAGCTCCACCGCCTCCACGGGCGCCAGGTGCTCGCCTCCAGTCTCATCCGTACCCTGGCGCTGATCCTTCTGCTCGTTGCTCTGGTCATTCTCGTCGCCTTCTGCACCCGGCAGATTATTTAACCTCCTGCTTCCGTGACCTCCCTCTACCTCGCCCTCCCCATCCTCCTGCTCGCCTTCGTCCTTTTATTCATCTCTGGACGCCAGCACCGCCGTCTCGGCCTCCCTGGCGGACGGGTCATCTACACCGACACGCGCTCCTGGGGCCCGGTCGAAAAACCGCTCTTCGACCTGCAGCTGGCACTCATCGGTAAACCCGATTATCTCGTTGAAAAGGACGGCAAATTCATCCCGGTGGAGGTCAAGACCGGTCGCACCCCAGCCGCCCCCTACGACTCGCATATCTTCCAGGTGGCAGTCTACTGCCTGCTGGTCCATAAGACCTACGGCAAGCGCCCGCCTTACGGCATCCTCCATTACCCCGATCGTGACTTTGCCGTGGACTATACCCCCGCCCTCGAATCCGCCCTGCTCGACCTGCTTGTCTCCATCCGCCGTGCTGAACACCGCCCCGACGTCGCACGTTCGCACAACGACCCTCAGCGTTGCCGGGCTTGCGGTTATCGCAGTACGTGTGACCAGAAATTGATATAAGCATCAGAACTTCTTGTCATATTCAAAGTATAAAATTCTTGACCCTATATCTCAAGATCAACCGTGATCAATAATTTGGAACCACAGGCTCCCCTTCCTTCCTACCGCCACCGATTGGTTGAGGTTGCGGCGCTGTTCCTCCGTCTGGGGGTCACCGCTTTCGGCGGACCGGCGTCCCACATTGCCATCATGCACGGTGAGGTGGTCACGCGTCGCAAGTGGGTCACCGAGCAGGAATTTCTCGATCTGCTGGGTGCCGCCAACCTCATACCCGGACCCACCTCAACCGAGCTGGCAATTTACCTGGGCTTCCGCCGCGTGGGCTGGCTCGGACTGGTCCTGGCGGGGGTCTGTTTCATCCTGCCGGCCATGCTGATCGTCCTGGCACTCGCCTGGGCCTATGTCCGTTTCGGCTCCACGCCTCTCGCCGGTGGATTATTTTACGGGATCCTGCCGGTGGTGATCGCCATTGTCGCCCAGGCGCTATGGAACCTGGGCAGGCAAGCCGTTAAAAACTGGCTGACCGGTGTGCTGGGGTTTTTAGTGGTAGCTCTGTACTTTTTGGGTGCCAACATCCTGATCCTGCTTCTCGCCGCCGGGATTATCGCCATGCTTGGGGAAAACCTTTCCCGCATAAAACGCCTCCCCGTGATCGGGTTTTGGCTGCCGCTTGCAAGTGCCGGTCTTTTGGCCGGTTCAATTCCCTTCAGCCTGCCTGTCCTGTTCCTGGAATTCCTGAAGATCGGTGCCACACTTTACGGCGGCGGTTATGTCCTGCTGGCTTATCTACGGACCGACGTCGTGCAGGGGCTGGGCTGGCTCACCGACCGCCAGTTGATCGATGCCATCGCCATAGGGCAGATCACTCCGGGGCCCTTGTTCACCACCGCCACCTTTATCGGTTACCTGCTCGGTGGAATTCCCGGTGCGATCCTGGCCACCCTTGGCATCTTCCTGCCTTCCTTCATTTTTATTGCGGCCTCCGGTTTCCTGGTCCCCCGCATCCGCAATTCCCCCTGGACGGCTGCCTTCCTGGACGGGGTCAACGTGGCCGCGCTGGGACTCATGCTGGGGGTCACCATCCAGCTGGCTTCCACCGCCATCCGCGATCCGCTCACCATCCTCATCGTGCTGGTCAGCCTCTTCCTGCTCCTGCGTTTCAGGATCAACTCCACCTGGCTGATCGCCCTCGGCGCCCTGATCGGGATCGTGCATACACTGGTCTAGATCCTTCAGTTGACTTTGCTAAAATCCGCCCTATAATTAAGAAGCACCCCGTATCACTTTGCAGGCGGAATACCGATCGAGAAATTCGCATCACAGCCGCTGACGTATTGTCAGCGGCTATTTTATTCATGGAACGCTATTTTGCCCAAAAGAAGTTGGAGTTTTAGGGACATTTCTCGAGGAGGAGTACGAATGACTATTATCATCTCATTGGCAGGATTGGTGATCGTGTTCTTCCTGGCCTATGGCTTTGACCGTTTAATAATGGCTCTCCAACAAGCAGCCTCAGCGGCCTTCGCCCTTTCTTCATTCTTATGGCTGTCTGGTATTGCAAACCTGATCCTGGCGGGTGCGCTGCTTCTGCTCGCATGGTTTGTATATTTCCGGGCTGCCAAAAGCAAGCTGATCTCTGTGATATTCACGGTGTTGGGCTTGTTGGGTACCTTCGCCTCGGCGCTCATCTTTACATTCTTTTCGACCTTGCCGCCATTAGGTATCGCAGAATTTTTGACGCCGTACTCGCGGGTTGTTGTTGTTGCCGGCTTGATCGCTGTGATCGGTATTGCCGGCTTGTTTCCGCGAAAGTCACTCAATATCTAGGTGCCCTGCCGCTCCTGGCAGGGAAGCAATCCCATTGCTTAATTAGTGGTTGATTTAGGGCGTTTAGGGGCGAGATATTATCCCTGCTCTAGGGGGACGGCGTCTCGCCCGTTTTTCATCATTTCCCCATCGAGTTTCATAGTACACTTGTTCTACTTTCATAAGTATATCCCTTTTGGATAGTAAGAGTCAAGCATTACGAAATCACCGTGTGGGTTCGACTCCCACCCGCCCTGTCTCCGAATTTGCAGCCTGAAGGAGATGGATATAATAGTATTATGAAATGACCCTGCTTGATCACGTGTTTGTGGGACACAGAAATTCTCTGTTCCAGATTCTGGACCTCAGAAAAATAAACTGTGGCTTGATGAATCCATTATTCCAGCGACATGATCATATAAGGATCTTGAATTCATCGTTGACAATCGTGAACACATGCTATAATTTATTTGTATCCCTGTGTTCGTTTTAGTCCCTCTCACCGCTCTGTCTTATCCATGGAGCATCTCCTTTCAAATTTACAATCGAATACTATTTCCGGAGGAAAATATGCGAACCAGATCGTTGTATTCTCTCTCTCTTGTTTTGGCGCTGGCATTGTTGCTGGCGCTGCCTGCCCCCGTGTCTGCAGGCAAACCTGCCGCTGTCAATGTGCAGATCCTGGCTCTAAACGATTTTCACGGGGCGCTGGATGCTAGCCAGGTTACGGTTACGACAACCCCTACAACCACTAAGTACTACGCAGGTGGAGTGGAATATCTCTCTGCCAGGCTGAAGACCGCGGCTGCAGCAAACCCGAACACCGTCAAGGTCTCCGCGGGCGACATGATCGGCGCCAGCCCGCTGCTCTCGTCATTATTCCACGATGAGCCGACCATTAACGCCTTCACCTTGATGGGTTTTGAGTTCTCTGCAGTGGGAAACCACGAATTCGATGAAGGCTGGCAGGAACTGCTGCGCATGCAGAATGGCGGCTGTTATCCCGTTGATGGCTGCATACCCGGCGTTCCCGTCTTCACGGGAGCCACATTTAAATATATGACGGCAAATGTTATCCGCCTGGATAATGGCCAGACGCTCTTCCCATCCTTTATGGTGAAGCAGTTTGGGGGGGTCAAGGTGGGATTTATCGGGATCTCCCTGGAATCGACCCCCACGATCGTGGTCCCATCCGGCGTTGTCGGTCTGGAATTCCAACCCGAAGTGGACGCGATTAACCACTATGTCAAGGTACTGAAGGACATGGAAGGCCTCAAGGCCATCGTTGTCTTGCTCCACGACGGCGCCGGCCAGGCAGCGAATGCGAATGCCTGCAATCCGGCGGATCCATTCTTTACGAATGTGGTTATGAAGGTTGACCCCGAGGTCGATGCCCTCATCACCGGTCACTCGCAT
>JBGOZL010000036.1:0-9169 GCA_041480185.1 Anaerolineae bacterium | reverse complement strand
CTTGCGCACCTGGTCGCCAGTCGCACGGTCCTGACTGCTTCAGTCCTAGCGATAATTGTCATTCTGCTTACATTGGTTTTTGGGCGGGCTTGGTGCGGCTGGTTGTGTCCCGTAGGGACTATTCTCGATATTTTCCCCCTCAAGCGGCTGAGGAATAAGAGGGCTTCCCCAGCGGATGGCTGGCGGCGTGTAAAATTCGACCTGGTCATCATCATCTTCGCTGCTGCCCTGTTGGGCAATTTGACCCTGTTATTTTTCGACCCACTAGCTCTGCTCCTGCGAACTTTAACCGTCAGCGTCTGGCCTGCACTAGACCGCATTGTGACTGCGATAGAGAGTGTACTAGTGAACGTGCCGGTTCTCGCAGATCCGCTCGTGACCTTTGATAATTTGATTCGCCCGGCCATTTTACCCGTTCAACCTGTGTTCTACCGGGACGGAATATTGTTCGCGGCCATCTTCCTGGGTGTAATCCTGCTCAACCTATTGGCTGCCCGCTTTTGGTGCCGGTACCTGTGCCCGCTGGGAGGGGCGCTGGGTTGGTTAAGCAAACTGACCATCTTCCGCCGAAAAGTGGGAGCGGAATGCAAAGGCTGCACGCTCTGCACCGTCATCTGTCCCACCGGGACCATCGACCCGGCGAAAGATTATGCCAGCGACCCATCCGAATGCACCATGTGCCTGGACTGTCTGGAAGTCTGCCCGCGCGGCCAGACCAGGTTCCTGCCGGTATTTTCTGTTGAAAAATGGACAGAATATGATCCAACCCGACGTGAAGCCTTACTGGCGATCGGTGCCACCGTTGCCACAATCGCCTTATTAAACAGCAACGGACCTGCCAAACGACAAAGCCCATTCTTGATCCGACCGCCGGGGGTGCGCGAAACCAACCCGGACGTAGTGGATTTTACGAAATGCACCCGCTGCAATGAGTGTATCCGGGTCTGCCCCACCGGTAGTCTACAGCCGGCAGTCTTCGAAGACGGGATGGCAGCGCTGGGATCTCCCATCCTGGTACCAAGGCTGGGATACTGCGATTATTCCTGCAACGCCTGCGGGCAGGTCTGCCCTGTCCAGGCCATCCCCCCGCTAGATTTGGCGCAGAAACGGGAGCAGGTGATAGGGCTGGCATATATCAACGAAAACAGATGCATCCCCTGGTCAGACCACCAACCCTGCCTGGTGTGCGAGGAAATGTGTCCTCTGCCGCAGAAGGCAATCCAACTCGAAAGTGCCGAAGTTTGGGGTCCCGATGGAGAAACAGTGAGCGTGCAACTACCGCATGTGCTTCGGGAGATTTGCATTGGCTGCGGGATTTGTGAATACAAATGCCCTGTCAGCGGAGAGGCTGCCATACGAGTGTATATGCCTAAAGTCGATGTTCCTTTCTAGGTATTCGGGAATGGAAAATGAAGGATATAAACGAGGAGTCGGGAAAGGTAAATCCGGAGATAAGAAGACAGAAGCCTTCCCTACTTAAGCAGATATCGCTGTGGGTTGCCGGGATTGCCGCGGCCATTCTCATACTAGTCCTGATTTTATTCATATTAGTGGACGCAAATCCGTATCTTGGGGCTGAAGGAGCAGACTGTTTACGCGGTATTATCGGAGACAAAGCCGTTGCAGGACTGGAAATGGTCATCTTCCAGATCCAGGATGATTTCCAGAGGTGGAAATATGATCTGGGGTTAATAAACCCGCAGGGTGATTTCGGATCATTCCCATCCCCAGCTACCAGCCCAACCCTGACGCTCAGGACAAATACGCCACATGCATTCTCTGCGACTCTGACTCCCACCATGACCGGGACGGTCCTACCTACGCCAACGGCAACAGTACCCTGGCAACCGGTCACGATCCCTCCAATGAGTAAGGCAAATGGCGAAGGGATCTGGATCCCATACATTCAAGATGCCCTAGGGCAGATGGTTGCCTACAAGACCTATTTGCAGCCCGACCGGACTAGACCTTACACCCTGGTCACGATCGTTGCCATCGATCTTACCAAGACCAGGCTACATTATGTGTTAGGTGCGATCGATCCCCCCATATCGGGTGAACCGCCACACAGCGGAAAAATGAACCTGGCAGACCGAGCTGTAAACATCCTGTTGGCTGAATTCAACGGCGGTTTCCAAGCAAGACATGGTCAATTTGGCGCGATGGCAGACGGCAGTCAGGCCCTGCCACCCAGGGATGGACTGGGAACAGTAGCAATCTACCAGAATGGGGATGTACGGCTAGGTGAGTGGGGGACCGACCTGTTTATGTCGGCAGACATGGCCGCCTTCCGCCAAAACGGTCCCCTGGTAATCCAGAAAGGCCGAATCAACATCCAGATCTATAATAATTCCCCGCAGGATTGGGGGTATACGGTTATTGATGTCTCCCCGACCGTCCGATCCGGGATTGGATTGAGTCAAGATAATCATACCTTGTACTATTTTTGCGGTCCCAGCCTGACAATGGAAGCATTGGCAAAATCCATGCAAGCTGTCGGGGTGTACAATGCGATTCAACTGGACATAAATAATTATTGGGTACTATTTGTTAAAATAATTTCCTCCGGCTCGAAACTGACCTCGGAGCCACTTCTGCCACGGCTCATGGTGGACGGAATTGACAGGTATTTAACCCAGTCCCCGCGGGATTTTTTCTATATTACCGGGTTGGCTACTAAATAATCCTTTTAAATTTTCATAAATAGCCGTTAAGTCCAAGCGCAACCTTGAAAAGTCTAAGGAGAAATATTCTCGTATTAATGCACTTGCTCTTAGTTTATGCAGACGAACGTCAAAGGAAGTTTAACCAACCATGGAACCAATGAAGGCAAATTGATATGAGCAGAATAAGTAAAGACCTGCTCTTTTTTTTCCCTAAAACTTTAAGGTCCAAAATCCAAGATCAGATTGCTATGCGAATTTCAATCAAATTCTGACGATAAGCCATCGAGCGGGTCTCACTGCGATTATATAGTTGAAGGTGGAAAGATGTGACGTTCGTCATCTTGCATCAGGCTCGCGTTTCCTACGTTATAATCGCTAATATTTGAAAGGGAAACATGGCAATTCAAGAAGCCCGCAAAGATAAACGCTCTGCAGCTCTCAGTTCGGTCATCGCCGCCATAGGTCTGACCACCTTTAAGCTCATCGTAGGAATTTTAACAAACTCGCTGGGTATTCTTGCTGAAGCAGCACATTCCGGGCTTGACCTTGTTGCTGCAGGCATGACTTTGTTCGCCGTCCAGGTTTCGGACAAGCCAGCCGATAAGGAACATCCCTTCGGCCATGGCAAGATCGAGAATCTTTCGGCTCTTTTCGAGACAGTGCTTCTGCTGACAACATCAGGGTGGATCATCTACGAGGCGATCAACCGCTTGTTCTTTGTTTCTGTTAAAGTAGAAGCCTCCGTCTGGTCGTTTCTCGTGATGGGCGCCTCCATCATTATTGACTTTACCCGTTCACGTATTCTTTATAAGGCTGCCCGCAAGTATAAAAGCCAGGCCCTGGAAGCGGATGCTCTTCACTTTAGCACGGATATTTGGTCATCATCAGTGGTTATCGTGGGCTTGATCGGATTGACCATAGCACGATATGTTCCCGGGATGGACTGGTTGCATAAAGCAGATTCCGTCGCGGCCTTGATCGTTGCCATCATCGTTATTTATATCAGCGGGGAACTCGGCTGGCGTACGATTTCCTCCCTGCTGGATACCGCTCCCAGAGGCTTGGCAGATAATGTTGAAAAGGTGGCAGCTGCCGTAAATGGCGTGGTAGACGCACATGCTATCCGGATTCGTTCTTCAGGTGCGCATACTTTCATAGACATGCACATCACGATGGACGGCAATTGCACCCTGGATGAGGCGCATGCAGCCACTGAAGTGATCGAGAAGGCCATCCATGCCATCATCTCGCCGACGGATATTACTGTTCACGTGGAACCGGCGGGCGTATCGAAGATCCCGCCAACAAATCCGAAGGAAATAAATTTCCTGAAATTAAAGCATCAATAACTAAATTATTTCAGATACATATTCTGGATAATTGAAAAAATGAGCGGTGGAAGTCTGTCTATCGCTCAACCGTTAATTTTGCAGCCCTTCCCATTCTGCCAGCCAGGAATCCATCTCGGTCTGGAGGGCTGTATACTGATTGCCCCACTTACGCACCAGCGCCGTATCCTTGGGGGGGTGTTCCAGTTTCCGCCCAAGGTCAGCGATCTGTACTTCCAAAGCGGCGATTATATTCTCCAATTCCTGCATACGAGCGATCCTGCGGCGTTCTTCTTTGATAGCGGGGTCAGAAGAACGGCGTAATGTGCGCTGGATGACCGTACGAGCAGTTTCAGCTGAGCGGAGCTCTGCCGGACGTTCACGCTCTTCCCGCCGTTGGCTGTAGGTACCTTCAAAAATTGTCAATTGTGACTCGTCTGGTTCAATTTCCCAGATTTGGGTTCCCAGAGCATCGATCAAATAGCGGTCGTGCGTCACCAATAGGATAGTCCCACCGTAATCCTCGAGAACCGCTTCAAGTACTTCCTGGGAGGGAATATCAAGGTGGTTAGTGGGTTCGTCGAGTAAAAGCAAGTTGGTATCCTGTAATGCCAATTTCGCCAATGCCAACCTGCCTCGTTCGCCGCCTGAGAGCACCGAGACCTTTTTAAAAGCCTCGTCTCCGGAAAATAGATATTTGCCAAGGTACTCACGGATTTGTCCAGGGAGCCAATGCGGCACGACAGAATCAATTTCCTGGACAAGTGTGTTTTCAGGATTAAGTCCCTCGTGCGCCTGGGCAAAGTATCCAATCTTCAGGGATGCTCCCAGTAACACTTCCCCTTCCAATGGCTCCAATTGGCCGAGTACGGTCTTCAGGAAAGTGGTTTTACCTGCCCCGTTTGGGCCAATCAATGCCGCGCAGTCCCCCCGGCGCAGAACGATATCCGGCGAGGCAAAAAGCAAACGATTGGGGTATCCAACGCGAAGGTTTGATGTGCGTAAAACAAGTTCGCCGGAACGGACAGCTGACCGCAGGTTCAGGCGCAGGCGCGGCAGTGTCCGTATAGGAGCGCGCAATGCACGCACCCGTCGTTCCGCTTCCTCCGGTCCGAAAGGTGAAGTTCCGATAATCACATCCTCAGCGGTCTCAGCCCATTTTTGGTTGACCACGGCTTCTAAGCCAACCTGTTCGATAGCCTGAACAATACGACTTAGGCGACGAAGCTTGCCTTTTGCCTGGCTGACGTTTTGGCCGGAGATGTTTTTCCTAATGTACTCGACATCTTTGAGCAATTTCTCCTTCTCGGCTTCGAATGTTTCCCGGCGATGCTCCCAGCGCAGTTCCCGGGTCTGCAAGTAAGCCGTGTAGTTGCCGGGGTAGTGCTCGGTGGCACCAAAGGCCATTTCCAGGACCCCATTGGCAATCTGATCGAGGAAATATCGATCGTGAGAGACAATGACAACCGCACCTTTCCATTGGCTCAAATAATCTTCCAGCCATTCGACCGCAGCGATATCCAGATGGTTGGTGGGTTCATCGAGCATTAAAAGGTCAGGTTCTGAAAGCAATAGGCTGGCTAGAAATGCGCGTGTCCGCTGACCCCCGGAAAGATGAGACAGCGGCATATGGAAATCGACGGACGAAAAGCCAAGGCCTGTAAGCACCTGCTCGATGCGTGTGTGGAAAGTGTAACCACCACGCCGCTCGAATTCATGTTGCAAAGGACCATAGCGTGACAATGCCTGATCGCGGGTTTCATGGGTGGCCATCTCGGCTTCGAGTTTTTCCAATTCCGCCTGTCGGGCGATCAGGTCCGTAAAAACCAAAAAGCATGCATCCCATAGAGTACCTTGCATTTCAAATTCAGCTTCCTGCGGGAGGTAACCGACACGGATGGCTTTGGCGCGTGAGACTTTTCCACTGGAGGGTTCGTCCAACCCGACCAAAATGCGCAATAGGGTGGTCTTGCCACAGCCATTTGGTCCAACCAGGGCCAATCGTGAGCCTTTTGGAATCGCAAATGAGACGCCTGAGAACAAGTCCACAGGGCCGAAGGATTTAGAGATGTTGCTAGCAGCGATAAGAGACATGATTAGCCTGGAAAACCTAAATGAATAAATGCCCCCAGATTATACTGCCTGTCATTTTACGATAGCAACTAAAACATTCTCGTGGGTGGTCTCGGAACTTTGGACGGAAGCAAAAGGCATTAGCAACCTTATCGCTACATCCCAACCTTTTTCATCTTATTTCTTATTCTTTATTTCCCGGTAAACTGCTGCAACGCTAGGCGGAGACGCTGCTCAACATCGTCGGGAGCATCCTTCGGTATGGATTGGATGGCGGTCTGGGCTTCTACGACCGAATATCCTAGCGCAGTGAGAGCCGCCAGGACCTCAGAATCTGCTTCTGACATTGATGCAATTTTTTCCAGCCCGCTGATGGGTTTCAGACGGTCATGGAGATAAAGCACCATTTTCTGGGCTGTCTTTTTACCAATCCCCGGAACGCGGCTCAAAAGATCGGGCTCGTCGCTAAAGACCGCCCTTTGGACGGTTTCACGGTTTAAGGTCGATAGAACCGACAAGGCCGTTCTCGGACCCACCCCATCCACCCCGAGCAGGATTGTGAACAATTCGCGGTCTGCCTGGGACTCGAAACCGAAAAGCTTCCAATCATCTTCGCGGATGACAATGTGGGTGAAAAGGAATATCGCTTCCCCGGCCTTGGTACGTTCACGCAACGGTTTCGGAACGAAGACTCGCAGGCCCAAGCCACCCGTCTCAATAATTATTGCGTTTTCTTCCACTTGGGTGATTTCGCCGCGTAAAGTCGCTATCATTTTTCACCATATCTTTGCGTGTTCAGATGCGTTATTGCGATCGCCAAGGCATCCGCAGCGTCGTCGGGCTGTGGGATTTCAGGTAACGCCAAGAGCACTCGCACCATCTCCTGAACCTGCTTCTTTCCTGCGCTCCCATAACCTGCCACAGCTTGCTTGACCTCATTGGGTGTGTATTCAGCAAGATCTAACCCCGCCTCGCTGATAGCCAACATCAAGACGCCACGAGCCTGACCGACGGCGATTGCAGTAGAAATATTGCGTTGGAAAAACAACTTCTCCACCGCAACCGAGTCGGGGCAATGGAGAAGCATGATCTTATTTATTTGGTGGAAAAGTATCGATAGACGTTTATGGGCTCCGATGCCTGCGGGAGTCCGAATGGTGCCATAAGTGATCGATTCCAAGCTACCATCCTCCCGGCTGCGCACCAGACCGTAACCGGTCGTCGCTGTACCCGGGTCAATCCCCAGCACTAACGCCATGTCTATTCAGCCTCAAGAGCCGCCAAAGCCTCTTCAGATATTTTTAAGTTATGGTAGACATTGGCTACATCGTCCAATTCTTCCAGCGATTCAATCACACGAAGGACGGATAACGTCTGGTCGACGGGTAGTTCAACGTCCTGTTTGGCGATCAAACGCAGGTCCGCATCATCGGGTGTAACGCCTGCCTTTTTTAGTGCATCACCGATCTTCTTGAATTTTTCCACGGGGCCAATGATCTCGATGTTTTCGCCATCTTCCTGCACATCCTCAGCACCGGCATCCACAGCCAGCTCGAAAGCCTTGTCAAAATTCAATTGCTTGGCTGGAAAAGAAAAATACGAGTTACGGCTGAATTGCCAGCCTACTGCGCCAGCTTCGGCCATATTCCCACCACCGCGGCTAAGGAGGTGACGGATTTCAGCTACAGCCCGGTTACGATTATCAGTAACACACTCCAACATGAGTGCCACGCCGTGAGGGCCGAAACCTTCGTAGGTTATTTCTTCAAAAATAGCTCCGTCTTTATCATCCCCCGTTCCCCGTTTAATGGCGCGTTCAATGTTTTCCTTTGGCATGTTCCCTGCGCGAGCTTTTTCAATTGCCAAAGCCAATCTGAAATTGCTATCCGGATCTCCCCCCCCTTCACGGGCCGCCATGACAATTTCACGTGCCAAGCGGGTGAAAATGGCACCCTTTTTGGCGTCTGCCGCACCCTTCTTGCGGCGGATGGT
Source organism: Anaerolineae bacterium (assembly GCA_041480185.1). Classification (GTDB taxonomy): domain Bacteria; phylum Chloroflexota; class Anaerolineae; order Anaerolineales; family Villigracilaceae; genus UBA877. The sequence goes on along the minus strand of JBGOZL010000036.1, from coordinate 1,110 downwards.
TGCCCAGTGGCTGTGTCCAGACATATTAATACTCTCCTATGACCACATTCGTGGGAATTTTCGCAATAGCCCGCAAATTATACCATAGGGGTTTTAATGAACAAAGAAACCCACCGCCAACACTCCCGGGCCTCCATGAACGACAATCGCCGGAGGCAGTTCGTAAATGGGGATGGAAGCAAGATTCATCCTGGATTTCAATTCCACCACCAACTCCCCGGCTTCCACCGCCGCATCGGCATGCATCACACATAAATGGGCATCGGAACTTTTCGGGCATTGATCTTCGACAATCTCAAGGAGTCGCGCCAACGCCCGTTTTTTAGTTCGCTGCTGCTCGAATGGCTCCACCTGTCCAGCCCTTACACAAAGGATGGGTTTAACCTGAAGCATTTTACCTATCAAAGCTTTTGCCCCCCCGATGCGACCACCCTTTTGAAGATATTCCAAAGTATTTACCAGGAAGTAGATTCGGCCTCGTCCAATCCAGTCATTGAGACGGGTCACGATGGTATCTGCATCCAAGCCAGACTTAGCCCACTCATCCGCCAAAAGAACCAAGCTTCCCAAGTTTCCAGCGACGGTCAAAGAGTCAACCACTCGCACGTCCACGTCGGGGAAATCTTGCGCTGCAACCAATGCAGCACGAACCGTTCCGCTGACCTTTTCAGAGGGGGCGATAACAATCACACTCTCACGCAGCTTTTTAGCTTCGATAAAAATCGGATTGTACAATGCTGGAGGAGGTGCTGCAGTTTTAGGTAGTTCAATGGATGCCTTGAGCTTAGCCAGGAACGCAGCCGTATCGAGTTCTGTATCGTCCCGGTAAGACTGCTCACCAAAGATGACAATCTGAGGGATCAGCGGAATATTAAGTGATTTCATCATATCACGTGGAAGTCCCGAGGTAGTATCAGCAACAATTTTGATCATATTCTCCTCCTGACCCGTGCCAGAAAGTACGCGGGAACCCCCTCCCTCTATGAAAGAATCTTTTGATATGTACGATGCATTTTATAAAAATCCACTCCGAAATTCTCAATTTCGCGCTGCATCTTTTCATTTTCTACCCCAATCTGTACCACTTCCGCATGATGGTAACGCGGGTTT
>JBGOZL010000035.1:0-9291 GCA_041480185.1 Anaerolineae bacterium | reverse complement strand
TTTTGCGGTAAAAGTTTAAAATCCTGAAAAACAACTCCGACTTTGCGTCTAAAATAAGGCAGTTCAAAGGGTTTTAGTTGAACAATATTGCGGTTAACAATCAAAATTTTGGGGTTAAAGAAGTCAAGGATACAGCGGAAACTACAACCCGGATTCTCGATATCTCATTTGCTACTTTCGTAATTGGTATTATCTTCCTAGGGGCTTTTGTGATTGCAAACATATCGGGTTAAGCAATGTCGATATACTTGTGATAACTACAATCCATTTGGGCACACGCAGATTTTTAGAAAGAAATGGTTCTCTCCCACCTGGGCAGAGCGATTCAAACAAAATCTCTTTATTGAGCAGATACGATAGGAAACTTTTATGCTAGAATACTTTCAACCTATCCCCGCTCCATCGCAAATCAAGGAGAATTGTAATTATGCAACCCATGCAAGATTACCCCCAAACTTATCCTCCCCCACCGCCACCTCCCCCCAAACGCTCCCATAAGGGCTTATGGATCGGCCTCGGAATTGCCGCAGTTATCCTTTGCCTGTGCTGCATCGTTATTATCGTTGGAGTTTATTTCTTCCAACTTAAAGTTCCAGTTATTTCAAGTTTCTTCCCTTCCCCAACACCAGCCGGCCTGCCTTATAGCAACCCGTCAGCCGGGATCAGCCTGACCTATCCGGCGACCTGGCAATATACTGAATCGGGCGATGCCGCCAACGGCTATATAATCATCTTCGCTTCCTCGGCAGCCCTCCTAAATGACACCACGAATTCTATAACGACTGGGGCAATAATGGAAATATATACCAATTCCCTGAAAAGCAGCGACATCCCGTTCCCAGTGAATGCAAGCGCGATGGGAGATGTTGTCGATTTCATTGCCACTTCTTCCCAAATAAGCCAGGGTAAAAACACGCAGACTTACACCCTAAGTGGATATCCGGCCGGTTCGGGCGTCTATACATTGCCTAACTCATCTGGAACCCTAGCAACAGCTTATCTCACCGCTGTTTTACGAAACGATGAAATCATTGTAATTGCTGCTGTCTGCCCCCAAACCGAGTGGTCACAATACCAGCCTACTTTTGACTCGATCGTAAATTCAGCGGTGATCGTCGCACCGTGATGTCCAAGGTTGCATCGAAACGATGCGAAAAACCCAAAAGCCAGCCTACAGAGGCTGGCTTTTGCATCCGGATTGTAGGATGCACGAATTTAATCAAGAAGCATTACAATTCAACCGATGAAGATACTCACCTTCTGGTTGGTGCTGCTGTCATTGCTGGCGGCCTCCTGCGGTACCCCGGAACCAGCCACTCCACCATCCGCCACTCCATCGCCATCGCCGTTCCCCTCCCAATCAGCAACGCCTACGGTCACGCCGGTGCAGCCCACTCTGACCGCCACCCCGCTCCTCATCGATGGAATACTTACCATCAAGGTCAACGTCCGCAGCGGTCCCGGTATTGCGTATGACTCACTCGGCCAACTGGAAGCTGGAGGAAAAATCCAGGTCATAGCCCAGGACAGTTCAAGAACATGGTACCTGATTCTCTTTTCAGGTTCGCCGAAGGGCCTCGGCTGGGTTAATGCTCAATATGTAACAATTCCAGCTGAGACTGAAGTTCCCTTGCAAGCCACGCCCACCCTGGCAGGTCCAACCGGGCGCGTGATCCAGCGTTTGAACGTCCGCAGCGGGCCAGGCACTACATTTAAATCACTCGGGTTGCTGGAACCGGGCGCAGCAGTCTCCCTGACTGGCAAGAACACCACAGCCTCCTGGTTCCAGATTGATTACTCAGGCAGCCCTGGCGGACATGGCTGGGTAACCGCACAATACGTCCAGACCGATGCCGCGGGTGAGCTGCCAGTCCTCGACGATTTCGGGAACATCGTCACGCCCGATACCACCGGGACTCCCTCCGGTCCGCACTTGGTTCCCACACCCACAATTGGCCCGGCCATCCCCGATGGTGATTCAGCAGCCAGCCCTTCGATCAATGTAACTTTCTCAACTACTGGAACGCGCCGGTTCATCTATTCCGGCCAGGTTTCCGATCCCCAAGGTGATGCCGAAGATTGGCTCGCGTTCATACCCTTTTCATCCTCCGGGACGAATGCCCGTCTGATCTTCAGCCTGACATGCACCGGCAACGGCACACTCACAGTGGAACTTTGGCAGGGAGGCAATATGCTCACTGGTTGGGGCACCCTGGGATGCGGTGATGAGAGAAAAACCATCCTGCTCCCCACTGGTCAGAAAATCCTGATGCACTTGGCACCAATTCCTGGAAATGGATTGCGATTGGTGACTTACACTTTGGATGTTCAGAATAATCCATAACCGATTCTGGATTTTTCATACATTTAACACGTGTGCGCCTGTCATAGATCGGCGCATCTTTTTTAATATACAATAAGACAATGAAGAGGACATCCCGTCCTTATCTGTTTCTACTGCTTTCTATATTTTGCCTCCTGCCGGTCGTATCCTGCGCTCGGGTCTCTTCCCAGCAGGAATGGATTATTGCCGACCTGCGCGTGCTTGATCCAGTGGATAATACCGCTTCCCCCTCGACTGACATCCTGGCAGTCTACACCCGCACGATCGGTTTTGACCTCGAAATCCGGGTGGACATGCTCGACCTGGTTCTCATCCCCGATTACCACCTCCAAATCTTGCTTGACACACTTCCTGGTGAGAATCCCTGGGATCTGGTCATTGACATCCCTGCAGAGGGCCGTCCATCTGTGACGCCTGTCAACACCAATCTCATTCCCCGAGTGATCCGGGATCCATGGCTGGACACTGTCACCGTGCGAATCAACCGAAAGGCAATCCCCCGGTCCTTCTCTTTGAAGGTAATCTCCTTTGTCGCAGGTGGACTCACTCCCGCCGATGAAACTGTCCCCGCCCGGTCAGACGCACTCCCACCCACACAACGCACTCCGCTGGCACTGGTCTTTTGGGATGTTTTCCCCGGAGCCACCCCCGCTCAAGCCCTGCGCCTCCTGGACGGAGCGCACACTGGACCGCGCGGCGAGCGCCACGGACTAAAACATATCCTGGATAGCTCCGGGCAGTATGGCATCCCGGTGGCGCTGCTCGATTTGAAAACTCCTGCCAGTCTAGCCGCGTTGAACTATTTGGGTATCCTCCCCCAAATCCAAAAACTGGTCAGCCGCAACCTGCTGATCCTTCCGGATGTGGCTTACGCCGACCCGGTAAACGCGTCGCTGAAATTCAGCCGGCGAGCTGCTGCCGGGTTTGGCCTTCCCGCCAGCCAATTTGTCTATAGTTCCTTTGGCATCCAAGTGGACTACTTAGCCCAATTTTTTTCGCTGGACAACGCCACTCAGCTTGCCAGTTCAGGGAGGACAAGGCTTATTCCTCTCCCCGCCGCGGATGAAATCCAGGCCACACAGGATGGTCCATCACTTGATGTGCGACGCGCACTGGTCAATGCTGCATTTTCCGGTAATTCCACCCACCTGGTCGTGCTGGGAGGGGATCTGCCCCTGTCCACCTGGGGAAATGAGGATATGGCAGGTCCCACCTTCGCCTGGCTCGCTGCCCATCCCTGGATTCAATCGTTAACCGGTGAAGATCTGATAACTTTTCCGGTAGCTTTAACGAATGGACGTTCCTCCGGGTCTACCTCCGTTCCGTCATCCTACCTGGTTGGATTAAACAACGCCCCCAACAACTCCCTAACCGAATCCGCGTGGCAGACTTACTTCATGCTCAATTCCCCGACCAATGACCAAAAGCTCAAGGCTCTGCGAGTCAATTATCTCGACCAGGTGGGTGAACTGCTTGCTGCGGCTCGCTGGGCGGACCATCCGTTAATAAACACTGAATGTGACCAGGACCTGAACAGCGATGGCCAGCTTGAATGTGTCATTTCGAACCTTAAATTTTTCGCAATCATAAACCCTGTTGGTGCACGCATGACGAACCTTTTTTATCTTAACAGAAGCGGTCCTCACCAACTGGTGAGCCCTTCAAGCCAGTTTACGATCGGGTTAAGTGATTCATCCGAATGGCATCCCGACCTCGGTCAGGCTGCAGACTCCAGCGTAATTCCCGGAGCTTTCAGCGATAATACCCAGACCTGGATGGTCTACGCCCCAGAAGTGACACCCGGAATCATCGAATTCACCAGCCAGGATGCCAGCCGCATCAAAACCTACAAGCTGGTGGAAAATGGCATCGAAATCACCTATCGGACTTCGGGTCCTGTCAGCACCCGCATCCCATTGGCGCTGGATCTACAGGCGTTTTATTTCGAACCCACCGGGTACACGGGGAGCCTCACCTCTACATCCTGGACCTGGAGGCAAACCAACGGAATCCAGGTCGAGGTGGCTACCGACACGCCGCTTTCGGTCGAAAGTTTTACAGATTCTTTACCATACCTCTTTCTGCCAGAAAACCCCGACCGTGGGTATCCTGCCGGTCACTACCTGCCATTCCCACTATCGATCGTCGATATCCAGGGCAGTGGAAATTTAAGTGTCCAAATAATTGTAAAATGATGAATTGCACAAACCCCTAATTTATGGTAAAGTTTGTCCACAACAATCGAACCGAGGTAAGTCATGAATAAACAAGATATCCCAGATATCATCGTAAGCCGCCTGCCAATCTACCTGCGCGCGCTGCGTCACATGCAAGCCTTGGGGAAGCTGACTACTTCTTCACAGGAACTGGGTGCAAGCGTGGGCATCTCGGCGGCCCAAATCCGCAAGGACCTTTCGCAATTTGGTGAATTCGGAAAACAGGGCACCGGTTACGATATTGGTTTTTTGATAGATCAACTGCGTGAGATCTTGAAAGTGGGGCGAGTTTGGGATGTTGCAGTCGTCGGCATGGGTGACATGGGCCACGCCTTGTCGCGTTATCAGGGCTTCACCGACCGGGGCTTCCGGGTCATGATGGTCTTCGATAGTGATCCCGCCAAGATTGGTGGACAGGTGGGAAATTTCGTTGTGCGCGACACAAAAGACCTCGTGACTGCTGTGCAGTCATCCGGGATTAAATTGGCTATGTTGTGCGTCCCAGCCGCTGCTGCGCAGGAAGTGACCACCCTGCTTGTGAAGGCCGGGGTTAAAGCCATATTGAACTATGCTCCGATCAGCCTGAACGTTCCAGACGGCGTACGGGTTCAATATCTTGATCCGTCCATTGGACTGCAAAGGATGACCTATTACCTTGATTAGCTGTCATTTTGCTTATCAAATATAACGGCGCTCTTTGGAGCGCCGTTTTTTTGAATCTACCTTTTGGACAGATTAATAAAAAGTCGTTATGTCTGGGATGGGACTGCGGCGAAGCCCAGCCCATTAGGCCCGACATGGGTCCCAATGGCGGTTGTGACATTGACCAGTAATGACTGGACCATCACCTTCGATTTCACATCTTCGAGCAATGACCGCGCAGCAGATTCAGCATTGGTATGCAGCACAGCCAACCTTTCCAGCGGTCCCCAGGAATTGAGCGAATCTAGCATGCGCTCCACACCCTGCAATCGTGTCCGCGCCAGTCCCAGCCGGTGGACGATGCCAAAACGCAGCTCGATGAGCGGTTGGAGCCGGAGAATGCCACCAATCTTGGCCACCGCCCAGGAAACACGTCCGCTTCGATGGAGGTATTCAATGGTATCCAACAAAGCCACCAATCGAACCCTCTGACGGACATCATCCACGAGTGCAGTCACCTCATCCACTATGGCACCCCGGGCAGCAGCCTCCGCGGCCATGATGACCTGAAACCCCAAACCCAGGCTCACTTGGCCACTATCGAGCACTCTAACCCGCTGGCCGAATGCTTCCGCGGCCAGGCGGGCGGCATTGAAAATACCGCTCAACTCATTTGGTGGATGGATGGAAACCACAAAATCCGCCCCCGCCCGGAGCAATTTTTCATAGCGCTCCTGAATTGAACCGACCGAAGGGGAGGAGGTCGTGGGCGAAGGAAATAGATTCGGCAGGCGGGAGTAAAACTCCTCGCGACTGATATCTATTCCGTCGAAATAACTGTTTCTTCCAATATTCAATATCGCCGGAACAACTTCTATTCCGTGTCGTCCGGCCAGTTCAGACGGAAGGTCGGCAGTGCTGTCGGTCACAATACCGATTTTCATAAACTCCTCTAATCCGGCTTTTCCATGATAACCAATGCAGTGCTCTGCGGACCGAATAATACTGCCAGGTGCGGAGCAATGGTATGTTCGCTGAAATGCGTATCCGGGAAAGTCTCCTGAACGTATTGGCGGACAGCCCGGGTACGGCTTGAGTTATGGCCCGTACCTCTCATCAAGGCAATATGGGCCGGGGTCTCGAATTCGTTAATGAACTCCAGAAAAGACTCGAACAAATGTCGTTGTGTGCGCACCTTTTCCATCGGAGTCAAGCGGCCTTCCTCCAAGGCAAAGATGGGCAGCATTCCCATCATCTCTGCAACCAATGCCTGGGAATAGTCCATAAAGCCGGAATGGGCTAGATAGGTCAACTCCGGGATGCAGAAAAGCATATAAATACGCGGGATGGATGCCCTCATTTGTCGTTCTAATTCTGCCGGGGTTGCACCGGCAGCTGCTGCAATTGCCGCAGCTTGGACGAGCAGGCCCAACCCGATGCCAGTTGTCTGCGAGTCAATTACATTAATTGTGGCAGGTGAGCCCGATTGCATCGAAGCGGATAGTGCAACCCTTGTCGTCGGATTGAGAAGAGAAGACAGTGTAATCACAAAAATCGTGTCGTACTCATGGCTTAACTGTGAATAGAAGCGGGCAAATTCTTTTGTCGAAGGGGGGATCAGTCTTTTGACAAATCCATTGCCACGCCTGGGTACATCCCCCTCTGGCGGCGTGCTTTGAATTTCGAATGGAATAATATACACACGTTCATGCCCCGGAAAATTCGGGTGGGTAAATTGCACTGTGCTGTCGGTTAAGATACAAATGTTGGGCATAAGGCATTGCCGGAGGTTTAGCCCCCGTCAATATCAGCTATTCGATAGAGATAATAAATTGGTAATGCGGCTGACCACCATCCTGCAATTCGATTTCCTGCGCAGGATAAGCCGCCCGGATCACATCCACGATCCGGTTGGTCTCCGATATTGGTAACCCCTCTCCATGAAACAAGGTGATCAGTTCATGATCGTCTGCATGCGCATATGCCAGTGCTCGCAGGCAGCCTTCTTCTACGGTCGCTGCCGAGACCGCCAGCTTGCCATTAACCAGCGCTATGACCTGCCCCTGCTCCACCGATACACCGTCAATTTCAACTGAGCGCGTTGCAGTCGTTACCTCGACCGTGGTGACTTCCTGGATGGCATTGTTCATCTTTGCAGTTACAGTATCCAAGTCACCGTCGGGATTCAGCTGCATCATCGCTGCCAACCCCTCCGGGATGCTGTTGGTGGGAACGACACATACTTTCTTGACTGTCACTTCCTTAGCCTGCTGGGCTGCCAGGATGATGTTTTTGTTATTGGGTAGGATGATGACTTTTTCGGTTGGTAAATTCTCAAAAGAATCCAGAATATCCTTCGTACAGGGGTTCATGGTCTGCCCGCCCTCGACGATGGCGGCTACACCCAGGCTGGCGAAGACCCGCGAGATGCCAGCCCCCGGCGAGACCGCAACCACTGCAATCTGCCCCGGCTCGATGCTCGCCAGCTCTATCCGTGCGCCGGAAGCTTGATGATCGATCCCTTCCATCTGGGCAATCAGGTTTTCCATGGCAATCTTGGTGATGGTACCCAGTGACATGACATAATCTATCGGTTGATAGCGCTTATCGGTGGGGACATGAATATGCATCCGGTACATCCCCTCTCCCTCACCAATCTGGATTGAACTGCCGATCTTTTCCAATTCGCTGAAAAACGACGGTAAGTCAAGTGCTTCCCTTGGAACGAAATCAACTACAACTTCGTAATCTTGACCTGGCTCAATTGAATCCATCGTGTTCTCCAGATTCATCGCCGAAAGCGGTTGGACGGCTGCTGTGGGTGTGTCTAAGGATTCACCATGAACAAACCGCAGCATCCCTTCGAGGATAAAATAAAAGCCCTTGCCGCCCGAGTCGACCACCCCGGCCTGCTTGAGCACCGGCAGAAGTTCCGGGGTTCGCTGAACGGAGGCATCTGCCGCCGTGACGACCTGCGCCAGGATCTCGCATGGATCGTTAGTAGTCTGTATGGCCTCGGCAGCAGCAGCTGCCGCATCTTTGGCAACAGTCAGGATGGTCCCTTCCACCGGGCGAACTACCCCCTTGTAGGCAGTGTCTCGCGCTTCAGCGAATGCATGTACCAGTGCGGGTCCATTCAGGATCTCATGGTCGTGCAGCGCACGCGCAAACCCTCGCCACAACTGGGATAGGATCACACCTGAATTGCCGCGCGCTCCCATCAGCGCTCCCTGGGAAACAGCTGCGGCCATTTGCCCAATCTCACGATAACCCAGATTATCAATTTCGTTGAAAGCTGATTGCATGGTCAATACCATGTTCGTGCCGGTGTCGCCATCCGGGACAGGGAATACATTGAGGGAATTCACCAGTTGTTGGTTGGCCCTTAACCATGCCAGGCCTGCTTCAACAAGTTTCTTGAGAGCTTGCCCGTCTATCGGCGTGAGTTTTAAACGGTCCAGTCGCGCTTGAACATCCGGATTCATACTTATAAATTCTCCTGACTCTATTCAGTATCGCTGACGTGCAGGCCCTGGACATGGATATTAACATTGTGAACTGGCATACCCAGCGCTTTTTCCACCTGGTAGCGCACTGCGTTGGCCACGCTGGCAGCCACCGAAGTGATCCGTGTACCGTATTCAATTATGATATGGACATCGATATCAATTTCTTCACCGTTGTAATGCACGGCAACACCATGCGCTGGCTCCTTTGTGAGAGTAGTCGCAATGCCTTCCGCTAGGTCTTTCGGCGCCAGGTCAACCACTCCGTAGGATGTCAGTGTGGCGTGATAGGCAATGGTCGCCAGAGCATTCGGCGAAATATGAATCGTGCCCAAAGTGGTGGTTTCTTTGCCCATGGTTTTGTCCTCTTTACACAATAATAACACTTGACTTGTACAAGGATACGTTTCGTGGTAAAATACGCCGCTTTCAAAAGACAGGCACTAGGTTTATCCGGCAGAAAAGGAAGTCAAAAAATGGCGAAATGTGCTCACTGTGGTAAGGCTACTACTTTTGGTCATAATGTCTCTTTCTCTCATCGTGTCACCAACCGTCCCTACCATCCCAATTTGCAAAGGGTGAC
>JBGOZL010000034.1:0-9304 GCA_041480185.1 Anaerolineae bacterium | reverse complement strand
GTACTGCAAAACCCACGCCTAAAACTGTCTATTTTACCGTCCTCTCCGGCTTTGGCGGGGGCGGAGGTAGAATTGGTTAATGAACTGGGGCGGGAAGGCAAATTGCGGCAGGTCATTGCCTCGTTGATAGACCGGTATGATTACATATTAATCGACTGCCCTCCCTCATTGGGGATGTTGACAATAAATGGAATAGTCGCTGCCCAAGATGGGGTCCTCATTCCGGTGCAATGTGAATACCTGGCGCTGGAAGGGTTGGGCGAATTGACTCATACCATCCAACGGGTCAGGTCCGCATTATTCCCTGCGCTCAAGGTGCGGGGCGTTATCCTGACAATGTTTGATGGCCGCACCAACCTGTCAGAGGACGTAGTAGCAGAAGTACAAAAATATTATAGAGAGCAGGTCTTTGAAACCATCATCCCACGCAGTATCCGGCTAGCAGAAGCCCCTTCATACGGGCTGCCAATTTCAGCTTATGCGCCGGAATCGAATGCCGCCAAATCTTATGAATCCTTGGCACGCGAACTGCTTTTAGGTGATGGCATTCCCGTTATGGAAAGTGCTTAGCAGGAGAAGCCTATGCCACAAAAAACCGGACTCGGTCGAGGATTGGGAGCGTTGATTCCCGGAGGGGACAATATTCAGATGGGGAACGGTGTTGTTTTGGTTCCCGTGGAAAAAGTATTACCAAACCCGCGCCAGCCGCGTAATATGTTGCACCCCGAAAGCTTGGAAGAACTTACCCTTTCGGTGCGTGAACATGGGGTGCTCCAACCCTTAATCGTCACCCTTGGCGAGTCGGATGGTCTTTATGTTCTCATTGCCGGGGAGCGCAGACTGGAGGCTGCCCGTTTGGCAGGCTTGGCTTCAGTCCCGGTGTTGGTGCGCGAGGCTACCGACCAGCAACGATTGGAACTGGCAATTATCGAAAATGTTCAACGTTCTGACCTTTCTGCACTTGAAGAAGCCGAGGCATACCGTCAATTGGCCGAAGATTTCGAACTTTCCCATGAAGGCATCGCCGCCCGCGTTGGAAAAAGCCGGGTGGCAGTGACAAATACCCTGCGCCTGCTCCGACTGCCTGACTCGGTTAAAAATGCCTTGATCGAAAAACGTATTTCCGAAGGCCATGCACGCGCCCTTCTGGCTCTTTCGACTCCGGAGGCGCAGACAGCTGCCCTGCATACTGTCCTGGCACAAGGACTCAATGTTCGGCAGACCGAGGAACTCGTGCGGAAGCTATCCGGTGAAACACCGCGGCCCAAGCCAAAACCTTCCGTTCCACCAGATATCATGATGCTGGAAGACCGCTTACGATCCAGCCTTGGGACGAAGGTTACGCTCCGTTCCGGGCGGAAAGGTGGGACTTTAATCATTCATTATTATTCCAACGAGGAATTGGATACCTTGACAGCGCGTCTTTTGAAGGAATGAGCCCAATAACCGCCACTAATCTAATTCCGCGAAATTGATATGAGACTCCTACACAACGCTCTTATTTACACTTTGGACAATTCCCTTCCCAATGCCTCTGCTATTGTTATTGAAAAAGGAAATATTTTAGCTGTAGGTGGTGATGAACTATTGGGAGAATTCGGACACGCCCAGCGCGAAGACATGCATGGGCAAGTTATCCTACCAGGCCTGGTCGATGCCCACATCCATCTACAGGAATATGCCCTAAGCCTACAAAATGTGGACTGCGAGACGGAGGTGAAGGAGGAAATCCTGCACAGGGTGATAGAACGGGTGCGCGATACACCCCGCGGGGAATGGCTACGGGGTCACGGTTGGAACCAGAATACCTGGGGAGGTGAGTATCCGACTTCAAAAGATCTAGATGTTGTTACGCCGGAAAACCCTGCCTGCTTGACAGCCAAATCCTTACACGCTGCATGGGTCAACAGCCCCGCGTTGAATCTGGCTGGAATCAATCTATCCACGCCGGATCCGATCAACGGCATCATCCAGCGAGATGCCAAGGGAATCCCAACTGGTATCCTTTTTGAGGAGGCAATAAAACTGGTTGAGGCGGTTATCCCAGAACCCACCCCTGATAATCTGACGAAAAATTTCCGCAAAATAATTACCGACCTTTGGCGGATGGGGTTGACCGGGATACACGATTTCGATAAACGTACCTGCTTCCAAGCATTGCAGCTATTGCACGAGAGGGGTGATTTGCATTTCCGGGTTGTCAAGTCCATTCCGTTTGAACTTCTCCCACAAGCCAAGGTACTCGGATTACGAAGTGGGTTTGGGGATGATTTTCTGCGCATTGGCGCCATCAAATTCTTTTCAGATGGGGCGCTGGGCCCACACACAGGGGCAATGTTTGAACCCTATGTTGACGAACCCCAAAATCGTGGTATTCTAATCATGGATCAAGAAAAACTATTCGAGCAAGGATCCCTCGCTGTCGAATGTGGGCTTGGCTTGGCAGTCCATGCCATTGGGGACAGGGCAATTCATGAAGTATTGGATGGGTTCGCCCGCCTGCGCACCTTCGAACGCGAGCATGGATTACCGCCATTACGGCATCGGATTGAACATGTACAAACAATTCACCCTGATGATGCCGGACGACTGGCGGAGTTAAATATAATTGCTTCGATGCAACCGATCCATGCCCCTTCAGATATGCTTATGGCGGACCGGTTGTTGGGCGACCGGGCAAAATATTCCTTTGCATGTAAGACTCAGGTGCTGCATGGGGCGCGGTTGGCTTTTGGATCGGATGCCCCGGTTGAAAGTCCGAACCCATTTTGGGGCTTGCATGCTGCAGTTACCAGACGTCGATTAGATGGCACTCCTGGGCTGGAAGGTTGGATACCCGAACAGCGGTTGACGGTTGGTGAGGCAATTGAAGGATTCACGCAGGGACCGGCGTTTTGTTCCGGAATGGAAAACCGCCTGGGGAAGTTATCTGCTGGCTTCCTAGCTGATTTAATCGTTATTGAGACGGATCCATTCACCTGCGATCCCGCCGATATTTTCCATATCAAGCCGACTGCAACGATGGTTGACGGTGAATGGGTCTGGCAAATGTGAGGATTATCGGATGACAATTCCTCTAACCCCCGAAGTCCTTGTCCCACGTTTGGGTGAAACACTAGTCCAAAACGGTTTAATATCTGACGCTGAATTGCGGAAAGCCCTTGCCTACCAAAAAAAGAAACAGCAGTCAGGAGAACGCTTCCTTTTAGGCCAAGCGTTGATGGAACTTAATCTCCTCACCCGGTTGCAAATAGACCAAGCCGTGACTGAGCAGATTATTCAGCTGCGAAACGCGCTCGAGGATGCCAACCGCTTTCTTGAGCGCCGCGTTGAAGAACGGACCGCCGAATTGCAAGAGGCACTGCGTAAACTTTCCGAGTTGAGCCAGATGAAGGCGAATTTTGTGGCAAATGTTTCCCATGAATTGCGGACACCCCTAACGCATGTTAAAGGTTACCTGGATTTATTGGCAACCGAATCCCTAGGTTCTTTAAGTGCTGAACAAAAAAGTGCATTGCTGGTCAGCCAGCGTGCGGCAGGAAGGTTGGAAAGCCTGATTGACAATCTTATCCTTTTCTCGCTTGCAGCACGTGGAGAAATGACATTATCGCTTGCGCCGGTTAATCTTAATAAGGTTGGGGAAGAAATTCTCAGCTATTCCCGCGCAAGGGCGAATGATCGTAATGTGACTCTGCACTTCGACATAAAACCTGAAATTCCATTTGTCCAGGCAGATGAAGAGAAATTATCCTGGGCAATCCTCCAATTAATAGATAACGCCATCAAATTCACACCCTCAGGGGGTGAAGTAACCTTATCCGTCCAACCAGAAATGGATACGCTGATCATGGTGTCTGTTACAGATACAGGGATTGGTATTCCTGCCAATCGGATAAGCGAGATATACGAACCTTTCCACCAATTGGATTCTTCGTCCACACGCCGTTACGGGGGTACAGGCCTGGGACTTGCCCTGGTTCGGGAAATTATAACCGCGCACGGTTCGGCGATTGAAGTGCAATCAGAAAATGGAAAGGGGACAAGGTTCCGTTTTCCGTTAGTTACGGTAAATAAAAGTTCCTGATTTGGAGATCTGAAAATGGACGGCGAAACGCTTGATTTTTTCACCCGCTTGAGCAGTCCCATAGTCAAGGATGATTGGAAAAAATCCCTGAATGCGTTGTTCGTTTTACTCCGCAGGAAATTTGTTTTTGACAATTTGGCAATCTACCTCGTTGAGGGAACAGAGAACACACCAGAAGTCGTATATGCTCGGGCTGCCGGTCGGGGACGAAATAAGGAAGCGGAAGCTTCCTGGGGAGAGGAGATTGCCAACCAGGTTATCAGCACCGGTAAAGTCACTGAGTCTGCTCCTATTAAAAAGCGCTCCACAGATCGCACTGCCATGCCTTATTTGCTTGGTCTACCAATCATCCTCCCGGAGCGGCGAGGAGCGCTTGTATTTGTCCGTTTCGGTGGCCCAAAATTTAAACCTGAACAAATGCCATTGGCGACCCTGGCTGCCACACATGCCGCGAATGCTCTCGAACAAAACATATTACGTGAAAATCTGACCCAATTGGAACATGCCCGGCATCGCGCCCAACTCCAAGACGATTTTATCGCCACCATATCTCATGAGTTGCATACCCCCCTGGGCTTCATCAAAGGCTACACCACTTCACTTTTACGGTCCGATACCACCTGGGATTCCGACACGCAGCGTGAATTTTTGGCAATAATCGATGAGGAATCCGACCACCTACTTACCTTGATCGACCATATGCTTGATTCTGCCCGTTTACAGAGTGGAAACATGAGCATGGATTTCCAGCCGGTTCGATTGGACTCGCTTCTACGCGACATGGCTCAACGAGTCCATGGACGTCACGAAGGTCTGAAAATAATCCTTAATTTGCCTCCTGCCCCTCCCATCCAGGCTGATACCGTCCGCCTTTCCCAGGTGTTTGATAACCTGTTTGATAATGCCATCAAATATGCTCCTGGCTCAAAAATAACCATCTCGCTTCAGGTTAAAGAATATTGGCGGATTATTACTTTCACAGACCTAGGACCCGGTATTCCGCCTGAACACATCCCCTTCCTTTTCGAACGCTTCTATCGTGTGCCAGGACAATTCAGTAAAAGCGGAACCGGGCTGGGACTATTCATTTGCAAACAAATTGTGCATGCTCACCATGGACGAATTTCGGTCAAAACTGCACCCGGTAAAGGGACTGCGTTTAAAATCGAACTACCCGTTCGTCCGGATAAAGTGGAATAGGAGGTGTCAGCCATGGCCACACGAATTCTGGTTGTTGACGACGAACCCCGCTATCTGCGCTTGCTTGAAGCCAATCTACTCACCGAGAAGTTCGAAGTGTTTACTGCCGTCGATGGGGAAAAAGCGCTGGAATCTTTTGCGGCAAACCCGGTGGATTTGGTATTGCTGGATGTTATGCTCCCTCGTATGGACGGGTTTGCAGTTTGCCAGCGTATCCGACAATTCTCGAATGTTCCGATAATCATGCTAACAGCAAAAGGTGAAGAGCAGGATCGGGTTCGAGGTCTGGATGTTGGCGCCGATGATTATCTTGTCAAACCATTCTCCGTGATGGAATTACTTGCGAGGGTAAGGGCAGTGCTCAGGCGTGCCCAGGTAACTGAAACAGAACAAGACCGGTTTTTACACATGGTAATCTGCGAATCGATTTTGCCCGTGCTGAAGTCTGGTTAGGCGAACAACCCGTCTATCTTTCCGCGACGGAATATCGCCTCTTGCTGCAATTTACGCACAATATTGGCAAAGTCTTATCTGCCGAGGAGCTTTTGACAGGCGTATGGGGGCCGGAATATCGTGATGATAAGGAAATTCTGTGGGTTACAATTGCACGATTACGCCAAAAAGTAGAAGATGATCCACACGTACCGATTCATATTGCCACCCGCTCGGGGCTCGGATACTTGATGACTCCGATCGAAGAATAATTGCCAATAGGTGCTAATGAATACCAAACCAATTTCAATCCTGGTTATTGACGGCGATGCCGCCAGTCGCAACTATTTGACGGTAATGTTGCGTAAAAGCGGCTATGCTGTTCTTTTAGCGTCTCTGGGTCGTGAAGGCTTAATATCAGCCTGGAAAGACCGACCAGACATCATTGTCTTCGATCCTGAATTGACAGATGTACCTGGCTTGGAGATATTGACCCGCCTTCGTCAGGACCACCGCACATCCAAAGTCCCTGTGGTGGCGCTAAGCAGTCGGCAAGATTCTCAAGATAATAGCGCACTCCTTTCGGCCGGATGCAATGAATACTTGTCCAAATCCAGCCAGGCATTGTCTCAACTTTTGGAACTAATCCCACGATTATTACGGGAGGAATCAGCTTCCCCCAGTAAACGCGGAATTCTTGAGGTGTTTCTTAGCGCCAAAGGAGGAACCGGAACATCTTCTTTATGCGCCAATATTGCCATGTGCCTGGGTAGTGAAAAGATTGATACTCGTGTTGCAGTGATAGATCTAGTCCTCCCGATTGGTTCAATAGCCGATATAGTGGGTTATACCGATAAAATGAACCTGGTTTCAGTGTCAAAAGAAGACCCCACACTCATTACTGCTGACTACTTTAAAAAATTTCTCCCGCGAGTTCCAAATTGGTATTTCCACCTGTTGGCTGGTTCCCCGGATCCTGAGTCTGCAATCCATCTGGCGGTGAACCATCTAGACGGGATCATAAACGCAATTATTGAAACCTATGACTATATCCTGGTGGATTTAGGCCGAGCGCTCTCGCGTATTAGTCTACCAGTCATCCAAATGGCAGATGCAGTAGTCCTGATCGTTGGTACGGATCTTTCCACAGCTATCCTGACCCGTACAGTATGGAATTTTTTAAAGACCCAGGGAATAGATCCAAAGCGCTTGTACGCACTTCAGAACCGGGCGGTGGGTTTGGAAGGTTTGACAAAGAACGAACTCGAGCAGATGACTGGGACGCAAATCCGGTTAACATTGCCATATATGAGTGGGAATTTTACTGTTGCCAATAATCGCCATGAACCTTTAATAACGAAATTTCCTAATGACTCTTCTACATTTACACTGAAAGAGGCTGCGATTCAAATTGCCGAATTGGGCCAACACGCACATACCTGGTGATTATTTTAGAGGGTAATCAACGAAATCATCGACGATTCTCCGGAGAAACTCTTGACATCGGAGGATGTCTTTATCCAGATATCGCGCGTGCGGGATGGGACGCTTGAAATAACAGCTGTTACTGAAGTTGCCAATACAGAAAGAGATGTCGTCGGATTGGGCTATATTCAATAAGAGCGGAGTGGATTTGGAAGGTAAAATTCTCGGCAGGTAAAACCGTCTTATATTCGCCCATTATTTACCTACGACTGGAAGCTGTTAGCTTTAACCTGGCGCTGCGATTTTTGGCGCTACAGCAGCAGACATTCTGGCAGCACGCCACCGGCATTATTGTTGATTAGGTATCTGCTATAATGCCAATGTATTTTCAGTAGAATTGTGAGGAAATCCATGACCATACTAGCTCAGGCCAACCTTCGTTCAAGAAAATTAGGTGTCTTAATTCGTGATGCGCGCTTATCTGAGCGAAAGACCATCGCTGAATGTGCACGTGCAGTGGGAACGACAGCAGGGATATTCCGCACCTGGGAGGAAGGCCATAGATCGCCATCACTGCCGGAACTTGAAGTGCTGGCATATTTCTTGCACCTGCCACTGAATCGCTTTTGGAGCAAGGAAGCCACATCAGAAGAGGCACTCCCAAATGAAACCTTGAACCTCCCTGCATTCGTTAGTATCCGCCAACGTTTGATTGGAGCACTCCTTCGCCAGATGCGCGAGAAGGCCAATATATCTCCCCATGCTCTTTCGGAGATGTCAGGCATCCCGACATCCCGGATCAAGACATACGAGTTGGGCGAGCGTCCTGTTCCTTTACCCGAATTGGAAGGGTTAACCACTTTGTTGGGAGCTCAAATTGAAATGCTCTTTGACCAGACCGGACATATCGGTTTGTGGATGGTCCAGCAAAAGGCCATCCAGGATTTTTTGCAACTTCCCAACGATATGCAGAATTTTGTATGTAAACCAGTTAACCGTCCGTATCTGGAACTGGCAAAGAAACTAAGCGGCATGTCTACTGATAAGCTGCGGTCACTGGCTGAGGATATACTGGAAATTACATTCTGATATGATAGACAAAATTACTCCGCAAGAAATTGCTGAGCTGGCTAAACGTTCTTATCAAGCTGGTGATTATCCAGGCGCAGTACAGGGCTATGCAAATGCAGCGGGTTCTTATGCAGAAGCTGGGGATGCCCTCATGTCTGCCGAGATGAAAAACAACCAGTCAGTAGCTTTGCTGCGTGACAAGCAGGCTCTAGCAGCTTTCGAAGCCTCGCTGGGGACAGATAAAATATTTGCTGAATTGGGCGATGACCGCCGTGAGGGAATGGCACTGGCTAATCAGGCATCAGCTCTGGAAGCTCTCAAACGACATAAGGAAGCAATAGACTATTACACCCGGGCCGGAGACGCACTCGATAAAGCGGGGGAAATTGAGTTGCGCCTTGAAGTGATGCAATTACTCGCTGCACTTTATTTACGCCGCTTTAAGTTATATGACGCCATCATTACTTTGCAATCGGGGTTGATAGAGCTCAAGAATCCGACCCCCAAACAGCGCTTCATGAAGAAGCTCCTGTTCTTCCGGCTATGATTTCCAGCGGGGATCTCCAGGTACGCCCGGCCGTTCTGACAGATCAGCGTCAGATTGGCAACCTGATCCATTTCAGTTCGAATGTTCATCGACATCTGGATTGGCGCGGTCCATTAGAGTGGATCGGTTCTCCTCCATTCTATGTACTCGAAAGCCGAGGAGAAGTTATCGCGGCTTTGGGCTGTCCGCCGGAACCTCCCACGGTGGCGTGGGTTCGACTGTTTGTAAACTCTGGACGGATCCCTGTTCAAGATTCCTGGAAATTGCTCTTTGAGAAAGTATTTAGCGACCTTCTGCAAAAAAGGAAATTCGTTATAGCCGCAATTGTTTTACAGGAATGGTTGCGCGAATTGCTTATCTCTAGCGGGTTCTCCAGTCACCAATCCATAGTTATGCTCGAACGAGATGGTGGGATTGCAACCAGGAAACCTTTGCCACCAGAAATCACTCTTCGAGCCATGATGCCATATGACCTGCCTGCAGTTGCTGATGTTGACGCTTCTGCTTTCGAACTTCTATGGCAGAATACTTACCCGGTTTTGGAG
>JBGOZL010000033.1:0-9342 GCA_041480185.1 Anaerolineae bacterium | reverse complement strand
CAAACTCCTTCAGGACCGATAAGGACGGATCTACCCAAACCTGGATGCCAACCCCTGTCAGGGTTTTATTTTCCGGATCGTATTCCTGCAGTGACAGGAAGCGCGTGACTTTCGGGATGTCGAATTTCATGCTATATCACCAACTTGCTTGTATGGTTTCTGTCATAGGAATTGTGAAAGTTCATGCTTCAAAGCAGCAGCCAGGTCCCTAGGCAATTTATCTAGTGCACGCTGTATCGATTGCAGCATGGCAGTTTGATCTGAATTTCCTACTATCATTCCACCTTCCGCCATCGAAGGGGCAGATCTACCCGCCATCTGCTGTTGGTTGTAAACCATCCCACCGCCAGGAGCATAGACATATTCAGTATAAGGTGTCATTCGGCCGCCTGGTGCGTCGCCGACCATTGCCCAACCGGTGAATGGTCCACCAACAGCTTTTGGACTGACCGTTGTGCCAGGTCCTATACTGGGAGGACGCTCTGCGCCTGGAAGGTTTCCATGCTCGACATAATAAATATCCACTGTCTTGCCTGCAGGAATGGAATCAATTGCGTCCGTGATCGCTTTCGCAGAATTCCAGGCGTCCAGGGCTCGTTGCTCCCCTTCCTTCGAGAGTAACCCTGTCTGAACCTGGTAATCCAGCAAATATTGCACCTCGGTTTGGGAGAGACCATCCACCGATAACTGCTGCGTCATGATGTTGAGCATCCAGGAGGCGGTTTGCTTGTCTTGTTCAGCCTGCAGATCTGCGAGTTTCTGTTTGATATCGGTGATTTGCTGACTGGTCTCGGAATAACCCTGCTTGCGTGCGGCTGCCAGATCCGCTTCGAGCGCAGTTGAATCCTTCACGAATTTATCGTAATTCTGGCCAAAGTCGGTCATGGCGGAGAATTGATTTCCTACATCGACCAGGGCATCTCCTAAGTCATTTATTGCCCCCGTTTGCTGCCCAGTGAGAAAAAGCAAATCCTTATCTGCATTAGCTGCCTTCATTTCCAACGTGGCCAGATTGTCTAACGCATTTGCCTGCGTGATCACGGCCTTCGTCACGCCGTAAACGCCCTCCTGCCTGTTTCCAAAGGCCTGGCGTTGGACGGCAGCGTTGGCTCTAACGCCATCAGAATAAGCCTGATCGGCTTTCATTTCGTCAACCGTCGCTTTTGTGATGCTTACGACGATCGGCAATATTGTCTTGCCCCCGGAGATCTTTAGGGCTTCCCAAGCATTATGAATTTCATTAAGGCTGTCCTTATATTGCTGAACACTTTTGATGTTGTCGTCCGAAATCAGGAGGGCTTGGTTGACTTCTTCCAGCCGCTGGGCGATATCGCCAGTCTCGAAGAATTTTTGCATATTTAACCCGGACTTACCAAATTCCTTTACTAGGAACTGAGTGCGTTCCATACCCGGGTTCAATGCCTGGTATTGTGCCTGCATGGCTTCCAGGGACTGGATGGTCGGTTGAAACCCGTTCTTCTCGGCAATTTTGAAGGCGGTACCAACATCAGTTGCGGATATCTCCAGATCGTCCAAAACCTTCAACAGACGGCTGCTATCTTCTGCGCTCATGCCGGTTTCGTTACGAAATTTCTCAACCTCGGTGGTTGTGTTGACTAGATAACCGACCGTAGCTTTCAGCACTTTGTCCACAGCAACCCAGGCAGCCACGAGGGTTCCAGCAGCAGCTGCACCTGCGGTCAAGCCCGATTTAATGCTAGTCAAACCACTGACGACATCTTTGTCGGCGCCGCCCTGCTTGGTCAGCTTAATGATGATGTTGAAAACCTTATCGGACATGGCTGCTCTCCTAATTTAAACGCTGTACTGCGTGGGGAATGGTTTGCCAGCGGGCGATTTCGCCAATTCTCCTGGCATCTCGCGTGTGTGCTTCGATCAATTTCCAACTATGGATGTACATAAACTCGAACAGCAATGGATTTTTGTCGAACAGTTTCTTCAGCTGGGCAGCGGTCAAATGCGTCTCGACATCCGGACCTTGTGACCACAACTGGCTGTACCAGGTGTGCAGCGATCGGCGAAAAATCTCGGTTGCTTTTTTGAAGCGGCGGTCTGCCTCGCGTTTGCTCTTAAGGCTGACCCATTGAAAAAGGCGATCCTGAAGATTGCTTTTTACCGGTTTCAACCCAGATCTGATACACAATTCGTCGAGAGCCACGTTATATGCCCGGGTGAAGTTGTCAAATTCTTCCAGCATCGATCTGGGTGGGTTAATCCAAACGAAAATGCCGATCCCGGCCAGGGCTTTATTTTCTGGATCGAATTCCTGCAGGGGCAGGAAGCGGGTTGTTTTCGGGATCTCGAACGGATCTTCAGATTTGCTAAATTTGCTTTTAGCCATCCATGCTCTCCCGTTTCCGTGGAAACGATTAGTGCGGTCTGAGTATTACGTAACCCTCTTCGAGTTTAAACTCGGCGTGTCGGGCTATGTGCTTTTCCAAATATCGTTGTGAAGTTTCGATGCTGACATTGAGTTCATAAGCCGCCTCCCGGAGTGCCTCCCGGTAAGGCAGTCTATGCTCCTCTTTCAAAATATCCGTAAGAAGCTTAACGAAAGATTTCTCCGCTCCCTGATTAAAAAAAATAATGTCTGAATGTTTTAAAGATTGGTCAGGTTTAGCAATTCGAGGCTTGAGGGATCGAGCATGGTGACGTAAGGCTGCCCGATGTGGTTTCCCCACTGACTTAGGAAGGTCGCTCATTGTTAGTTCCTCTCTCTCTCTCTCTCTATCTATCTTCTCTCTCTCTCTTAAAATAGAAGGAAGAATTTAACCCAATTAAAAGAGCTTCCCCTGGCCACCTGGTTGACTTCCCAGCCATCTGGCCGGCTAAGCAGGTAGGTTAGGATCCCTTTGGCCTTGAATGATAGCTTAGGGTTGTCGACCGGGCACCGATCGATCATGACCTAGGGGTTATCCTTGCTTTTGACGGTGCGAAATATTGTCGCCGGTCGGCCGTCAATTTTGTAATCACCTGTCAATTTGCTCATGATCCTTCAATCCTTAAAGCAAAGATAACTGGCCACCAAAAATTTCACGAGCACCCTGGCGCATCCGGCGAGCCGACAGAAGGAGATCCCGGGCTGGATCCCGCAGCATGTCATCGATGGATTTGAAGGCGTCGCCCAAAGAGACTGGCCACCAATATCCGCAGGTCTTAGACGAGCAGATCGGTTGGTATGCCTGCCTTAAAACGCGGACCGCTCCGCGAATTTCAGACTCCCCAATATCCCTGGAGAAGAATGCTGTCGCTTGAACGGATAATCTTGCCACACTGATCGCACACCCCACTCCGACACGCTTCCTGATGACGTGGAGGCAGTACGATTCGAGGGTTTCGGCACCAGGGGGCGGGTTGTACTGAATGGCCGATATCAATTAAGCACCTTCGGCTCGTCGTGTCGAGAATCTACTTTTTCCGCCGGCTGGCCGCCTAACTTTTTCACTAGGAGTTCAAGCCCCAAACGAATCACGTAAGATCGCGATACTTTCAACTCCCTGGCAGCCAAATCGAGATTTTTCTCAGCTGTTGGTGTCAGAGAAAATAATCGCCGGATAACGTGAGGGGAGTGGTCCTGAAGGGCCAGGTCGACCAAATGCGCCTTAAGTGTGGTTGCCATCTTTTTCCAAGTCGGACTGCCGGCAATCCGCAGGCTCTTGCTCAGCTGGCAAAAGGCCACGACGCTTCAATGCCTCATGAACGAGCACGGCGATCTCATCACGTGGCTCCCGCCGTTCTCGTTGAGCCAGGAAAAACAAAGCTTCACGCTCGGGGAGAGAAAGTGGAACAATAATCTTTACCATTTGCGCACTCCTACAATAAAAAAAAGAGTAGATCCATTTGCATCTACTCTACTCTCATCCAAAGCGCCGTAATAGTTCGCCGAAAATTATGTCTTTATTTCGTCCGTTTTTTTCTTTTCTTCATTTTACCCATCAATGGCCCCGATGATGGCTCTAAAGAAGTTGACGAGATCTGCCGCCTAGCCATTGCTTTTTTGAAGGCGTCGTGTGCGTATTTATTTTCAGAGTCTGTTATCAAGTTTGGGTATTCCTTTTCTTTTAACCAAAGGGTGAAAGCTTCTTTCCATGCTTGATCAGTATACTTGCCGTCCACAATCATTTTCCATGCAATAAGGTTTTGGGGCTCAATCCTTCTTCCTGCCGGGTTGTACTGCAAATTAACGTGCCGTCTTTCTGGTGACGTTTTTGGTTTCTCCAAGTCAACGGCTGTGAATTGCGCCTTTTTTGCTTGCAAAGCACCTGGGACAGTTGGAGCAAAAATCAAAGGAACGCCACTGACATATATTTCTGATTGGCCTCCATCGCGCTTAAATATTCCAAAATCCCCCAGCTTACCCAGATCATCATGCGACAAGTGATAGGTCAAACTTCCGGAGATTGGACCTTCAGGTTCGTAATGGACCTGCCCTGGTATAAATTGGGTGGATAGATACTCCTGGATCTTTTGCGTCAATATACCCCATTCAATCGGGATTGGAGCACGAAAACCAGAAGATCTACCTACGTCCTCAAGGCCAGATATCTTAAAATCCTGATTTAAATAACTTTGAAGGCTGGCCAGGAATATTGTCAGTTTCTGAACTGCATTCGCTCGCAACTCTTTTTTTTCTCTTCTTTCCTGAGCTGTGCCAAATTTAGCGATCATCTCCTGCTTGTATTTGGGAAACTCCTGCTTGTATTTGGCAATCATCTGCCTTTCGTGCTCTTCGAGATTACTGTGTGTCATCTTGCACTCCTAAAATAAAATCCGACCGCTCGAGCGGACGGCCGGCAAGTCTGTGCTATACTCTTGCTCGTCAGCCGCTTCGATCGGCTTGATCGCCGCCCCGGGCGTGTCACCGCTGCGGGGCCTTTATTTAAAATTACACTATGTTCCTAAAAAACCATCCGATAAATCTGTAGGCGGATCCAAGAATTTGACGGTGATCACTTTCCATAGGACTGCCTATGATCCAGCCCACACCCCAGAACCTTGAGAGATAGAACTCGAAATGATCCAGGAATTGCAGGCAAATTAAATATGCCAAAAACTTCTTTTTATCCGTTCGACTCAACAAGGGGATAAGATCGTGGATCTGTTGGTCCAGCTTTTCGTTTTGAATTTTTTCCCAATGCTCGTTCATAGGTCACCTCTTGGATTGAAAGGTACTTTTATCATGCCGGCAGCCTCGGCTGCTTTACGATCGGATCTTCGGTAGTAACCAGCGGTCACGGCCGGATCGGAGTGTCCTGCCAATTTACTGGCGGTAGCCATATCCACGCCCGGCTGGTCCAGCAGATTGCTGATAAACGTGCGTCGGAGGTCGTGTGGGGTGAACGGCTTGAGACCTGCAGCTGCGCCTCGTATTTTCAACATTAGGTAAGTCGACTGACAGGTTATCGGGCGATCGAAGATTATTGCATCCGTTTGGAATATCACTGGAAAGATCGGCCCAGGTTCGTTTCCTCTCTCCCGCATCCATTGGCGCAGTGCGTCTAGGGTCCCGCCCTGGGGATAACAATATCTCTCTTTCCTGCCTTTGCCAATCAACTTAAGAGATCCATCTTCCGAGCTAAAATCATCCATTTCCAAGGTAGTCACCTCAGCCCGTCTTAATCCACAACCGACCAGCAAGCTGATGATGGCAGCGTCACGCATTCCACGTAAGCGGTACCCCGTCTGACAGGTTTGCAGTAGTGCGCTTATTTCAGTGGTGGTCAACATTCGACCGGTCATTGATTCGCCCCTGATCGATTTCAGAGAAACTGCTCGCATGTACTCGTCACTTGAAATCAATTGCATCTTCCATGCCGCCCGGAGGCAACCCTTCACGCTGGCCATGTAACGCCGGATTGTTTTGGGTTTGTAGGTCTGGAGTAGCCAGGCCTGGATCGTGATTAAATGTTCGTAACGTAGGGCTTGCCAGTTGAAGGAATACGCATCCTGAGCCCCCAATTTCCGGGCGATCACGTTCAGCGCTGACAATTGCGAAGACTGGCTGACGGGCGATTCCAGGCTGGCCAGGAACACAACGGCGGGATTGTCCTGGTTTGGTTTTACGGATACAATCTCTGCACCTGGTGTTTTATTCATCGGAGGTACTCTTTTCTGGACCTGGTACTAAGCAAAGGTTATGTGCCTTTAGCCAGCGGTGGACGATTTCCCCCCAGGCTCGCCGGTTTTCATAGGTGCAAATAGCATCAATCATTGTATAAAAGGCATGGCTTTCACCCCTCCAGGTCCAAACCAAGGGAATGTTGGCGGCCGCCTCAGCTCCTATAAATTCCTGTTTGTTCCAATATTGCCTTCCTTCTTCCAGTTCGTCCTTCGTTTCTTCGCTCATTTGCCCTGCCTCCTGTGATTGTCTTACAAAATTCATTATACAATATTTAACCCTTGTTCTAATTCAATGATAGCACATCTGTTCTGAGTTGTCAATAGTTTTGTATGTCTTTCGTTTATCCCCAAAATTAAAAAAGACAGCAGGATATACCTGCCGTCTTATCAACTCATGGTTGTTTACTTTTTGACCTTTTCCTTTTCCTTTTCCTTTTCTTTTTCCTCTTCTTTTTCCTTCTTTCCCTTCCCCTCTTTCGTCTTGAATTCTAAGCCGCTGTCGTCAGCGCAGGTGTCAACAACCACAGACGCGCCACTGGGGATCTTTCCGCCCAACAATTCCACGGATAGAGGACTCTCTACAAATTTCTGTAACGCGCGACGCAAAGGACGAGCGCCAAATGCCGGGTCATAACCGGTCTTGGCCAGCCATTTTCGAGCTGCAGCAGTCAACTCAACCTTGACGCCATACTCGGCAAGGCGTTCCTGGATTTCCTTCATCTGCAGGGAGACGATTTTCTCCATCTGTTCCACGGTCAAAGGCGAGAAAAGGATGATCTCGTCAATACGGTTAAGGAACTCGGGCCGGAAAGTGCCTTTTAGAGCTTTTTCAATTTTTTCGTGCGTTTCCCGATCCTCATCAGTCACGGTCGGCTGGAGGAACCCCAGGGTGCCGCCCTTGCGCACATATTCAGTACCCAGGTTCGAGGTCATAATGAGAACCGTATTGCGGAAGTCCACCACATTGCCTTGACCATCCGTCATGCGCCCGTCATCCAGGATTTGTAGAAGCGCATTCCAAACTTCCGGGTGAGCCTTCTCGATCTCGTCAAACAATAGGACACGGTACGGGCGACGGCGTACAGCTTCGGTTAACTGACCACCTTCTTCATAGCCAACATATCCTGGAGGCGCGCCAAACAGGCGGGAAACCGTATGCTGTTCCCGGTACTCAGACATGTCAATCCGCACCAAGGCTTCTTCATCGTCGAACATAAACCAAGCCAGAGCTTTCGCCAACTCAGTTTTGCCAACGCCCGAAGGACCAATAAAGATAAACGAACCAATGGGCCTGGAGGGGTCTTTCAGACCTGAGCGGGCACGGCGGATGGCATCCGAAATAGCGTGAATGGCTTCGTCCTGACCGATAATACGCTCATGAAGGCGGTCTTCCATCTGCAGCAGTTTCGCGGACTCGGTTTCCATCATCTGGTTAACTGGAATACCGGTCCACTGGTGGACTACTTCTGCAATATCGTTCACGTCCACTACTTCATCAAGATGGTGCTCAGATTCCCACTTGTCACGTTTTTCCTTGAATTCACCTTCCAACCGCAAACGATTGACCTTGATCTCAGCAGCATGCTGATAATCGCGGGCATTGGAAGCGGCGTCTTCTTCGGCCTGCAAATGGTCAATTTCTATTTTTGCGGCTTTCAAATCTTCAGGTAATGAGTAAAGAGCCACACGCAGTTTTGCAGCGGACTCATCCATCAGATCGATGGCCTTGTCGGGCAGATGGCGGTCGGTAACATAGCGGTCAGCGAAACGGGCGGCAGCCACCAAGGCCTCATCCGAAAAGCGTACTTTGTGATGCGCCTCATACCGATCGCGCAGACCCTGGAGCATCTTGATGGTATCGTCCACACTCGGTTCTTCCACATAGACCGGTGCGAAGCGGCGTTCGAGTGCTGCATCCTTCTCGATGTATTTATGGTACTCGTCCAACGTTGTGGCGCCGATACACTGCAACTCACCACGGGCCAGGGCCGGCTTAAGCATATTGGAGGCATCCATGGCACCCTGCGCCGCCCCTGCTCCGACCACGGTATGCAGTTCATCGATCATCAGAATTACTTCTCCGGCAGAGCGTTGGACATCTTCGATGGCCGATTTTAATCGTTCCTCGAATTCGCCGCGGAACCGGGACCCTGCAATCATCGCACCCAAATCCAGAGAGACCACCCGCTTGCCGGAGAGGATCTCAGGAACATCATTCGTCGCGATCTTCTGCGCAAGCCCCTCGACAATGGCCGTCTTGCCTACGCCAGCCTCGCCGATCAGAACTGGGTTATTCTTGGTGCGGCGGGAAAGGATCTGGATGACACGCATGATCTCGTTATCGCGCCCGATGACCGGGTCAAGTTTGCCTTCACGGGCAAGCTGGGTCAAGTCGCGTGAATATTTCTCCAGAGTGCGATAACGCGTTTCGGCCTGTGGATCGGTGACGCGCTGTCCACCCCGCAATTGCATGATGGAATCCAGGACGCGCTCACGTGTCAGACCAGCTCCTTCCAAAATACGAGCAGCGGAGGTGTTCCGTTCACTCATAATAGCGAGGAAAATGTGCTCAGTCGAGATATATTCATCCTTCAAGCGGTTAGCTTCCTCATTCGCAAGGTCGATAATCCGCTTGACGCGGGGTGTGATGAAAATCTGGCCTGCGCCGCCTCCAAATATATTGGCTTTGGGAGTCATACGCAGAGTCTGGTCAAGACGTTCGGTTAATGCCTGGGCATTTACGCTCAAGTTTTCGAGAATCTGGGGAATCACCCCACCAGGCTGCTCGATGAGTGCCAGCAGGATGTGTTCGGTATCAATCTGGTTGTGACCGTATCGTTGGATGATCTCAGCGGCGCGTTGGGCGGCTTCCTGGGCCCGTTCTGTAAATCGATCAAATCGCATCATAGGTTTCTGTCCTTATATTGCTGATTGCGCAAATACTGGGAAAAAAATCAAACCTTGGGCATTTGTGATATTTCTGGTTTGCCTCTTCATGTGTTACCAGGATTAAAATACAACAATTCGAGGAATTATAACAAAAGGAAATCAACAAATCAGCTAAAGGCCATAAGAATTCTATATGAGTCTGCTTAAGTCTTCTGCGATTGTACCGATGCAATTTATTAAACCATTTAGCACCATGTGTGTAATATTGCAGAATTAAATCGGATGATGCGATTTTGGGGGGAGATTATCTGT
>JBGOZL010000032.1:0-9507 GCA_041480185.1 Anaerolineae bacterium | reverse complement strand
TCCCCCGTAACAATCGACTGCGTTCCCTACCGGATGGGAAGGCGTGCAGGGAAACGGGGGTATTTACATACGATTTTCGTATTTTCCGAAAATTAAAACCACTTGGAAGGTTGAAAATCCCAAATTTTTGCCCGTACAGGCATCCAACACATTCACTGAGGAATGTGTTCATCTCACCTCGGGTTTCCCCCCGGGCAAGGACATGCCAGGGGTGCCTGCAGCATGCGGATCATCCATAATAAAAAGCGCATCATCCCACATGAGACTTCCTTAATAATTCCCTGCAATAATTGCTTGGAAACACCCTGTTACCTGCGATTTATGAAAGCAAAATTATCCTGATGCAGGCGCAGCCAAACAGCTATTCCAACGTAAATTTATGAAGCAAGGTCACGAGTAATTGATTAAACGTCTATCTTATTTTACACCATATCATTACGTAGCAGTACTGACGATAAACCGCTTCATGCGAGACCAAAATTGATTATCTAAGCGCTGATGGAAGGATCAACTCATAAATTATTGCACTAATTATGTTGAATGGGAATAGGGAAAACCACGAGGTAATATTCTAACCACACGTGTCTCATCATGTTTTTAGATTCGGAAAATTTGGGTCCACGGGGGATTCGAGTACGTTTAAGGGGGATTAAAAACTCGATCTGCATACGGGAAGGGCGGGATCGGCTATGTAACGGTTATTAGGGAGTTTCCATATACAATCGCAATGATGCTATCGCCTTTTTTACAAGGATTTCAGTAAATTCCTTATTTCTCTCCTGAGAGGTTGGATACATAATTTAGCTATACGCCATAGAATCTTTAAGTTAATCATAATCTTGGCTTAATGTTTCTTTAATCGAGCAACTCCAGATTACAAAAGAAGGCAACCTATGTCGCAAAAGCAGATTTTGATTGTGACTCCTCACTCGGACTTCGGCGAGATCGTCAGCCAGAGCCTGGGTAAAGAAGCCTCCTGCGATGTGATCGTAGCCACATCCATTTCCGAGGCGATTACCCAGACCAGGAAGAGCAGGATGCTCAATTATGCCTTGCTGGACATGGAAATGGGTGTCGAGAAGGTTCTGGAGCAGGGCTTTACCTTGAGAAACGCATTCCCTAACATCTCCTTGATCCTGATTTCAAAGAAATACCCGCCCCCCGAGATGGAAGATTTGCGTCCCTGGAAATTTTTACGCAAACCTTTTGTTCAAAGGGAATTGATGGATCTGATCCGTGATGGGGACGAAACCAGCGAACAGACCTCTGAATACGTAGATTCGAATTTTGGCAGCCGGGTGGAAGACCTGGTTCCCGCCTGGTATATGGATGAGACTCTCGCTACTAAAAACCTGGTCGCAGCCACATCTAACCTGGTTGTACAGGAAGCCATGCTTGTTTCCAATGCCGGTATTCTAGCTCATTCGGGTGAGCTTTCGAAAGATGCGGTCGAAGAGTGTTCTCGCCTTGTCCGCAGGTATTGGGGCGATGACAGCACCGCTGACTTGATTAAACCGGTTCGCCTGCAAACCACCAGCAGGAACCACCTCCTATCCGCTACCGTGGTGGCCGTTGGAATCATCCTGGCCCTCACCTTTGACTCCGAGACTCCCTTTGATATTCTGCGCAGCCAGACCAGGTATTTAACCAATGTGCTGAAGAATCCACGTCTTTCCCTGCCGGAAGTGCATATTCTTCCCAAAAACCCCGAAGCCCAGCTTCAAGTGGCGAAAACACCGGAAGCATTCAGGGCAGAATTCGCACCTGTAAAGGAAAGCCCGGATTCGAATCCCTATCGAAACCCCGATGTTGGCGAATTGACCACCACGCCGCCGGTTCTTGCACCTGAAGTTCGCACAACTGAACCTAAAAGCCAGACAGCCTGGACGGGTCCAACGCAGCCTCAGCCAAGAACCCCATATTCCCAGACATCCTTCGTAATTCATGATAATCAGCCTGTTGATGGCAATTCACCGATAAACGTCACCGGCGAAATGACTCGCAGTACCCTCGACCCAACCGAACCGAGCCTGTTTGATGTGTATTATGCCTGCCTGCTTGTGCCGCGCATTCGAACGCACGAGCTGGATGACGATTGCGCTAATTTCCTGAAAGCAGAGCTGCCAAATATTTTCCTGGCCTACAGCTGGCGTCTCGAAGAACTCGTTATCAATCGCTCCTACATGCAGTGGGTGGTCAGGATCCCTCCTACCCTCGCACCAGCTTCCCACATCAAAGTAATCAGGAGGGACAGTTCACAGATGATCCTGACGAATTTTGCCAGGTTTAACCGCAACGAATTCTTGCGGGATTTCTGGTCACCGGGTTACCTGCTGGGCGGCGGTCGCCATCTTATCCCCGAGGCGGAAATCGCCGAATTTATTATGATGAACCGCAAACAGTTTTACTCTCAAGACCCCATGCATTTTGATCCAAAAAGGGAGCCCCTGAACTTCCGGTTTTAATATGCCTGAATGCCGATCCAAGGTTTCAGGACACCCAACTCATGCGAGCGAGTAATGACTGATATCACGGTAAACCGGATCAGCGAGATACTTCGTCTGGTCTTCGACTTGTTGTGGTTCGAACCACAAGGGCTTTACGTGTCGGAGATCATGCGCTATATCCAGGCAACGGTACCGCTGTCTGAGTATGAGACCGGCTACTATCCTTATGCTCCCTATTCGCCCCGTTATGAAGTGGTCATCCGGGTGGGGACGATCCCCCTCGTCCGGGCAGGCTGGCTGGAAAAAACCAAGAATGGACGCTGGTTCATCACGGAGGCGGGCCGCGAGGCATGCAAGCGCTATAACAATGCCGCGGATTTCTTCGAGGAATCCGTCCGCCTGTTTGTCCAGTGGAAAGCCAGTGAGAATAACCGCCTTGTACAGATAGGCGCGAACCCATACAACTTTGCGGTGGAAAATTCGTGGGAGCAGATCCGGCAATATATAGATAATCTCGATATGCGCGACCTGCGCGAAATGGTCAGCGTCCTCTTAAAAGCGATGGGATGCACCATTGCCTGGTCGGGTCCGATTGGGGAGGACAATGGACTGGTCGACCTCATCTGCTACATGGATCCCCTTGGTCTTAACAGCGCCCGAATAGTTGTCCATGTGGCCAACAAATCCCAGGTATCCACCCGGGATGGGTTAAGCGCGTTCATGAACGTCCTGAAACCCAATGACGTGGGTCTGTACATTTCCTTGGGTGGCAGCACGAATGATTTAAACCAGTTTGCAATGACGCAAACGCAGCACAGGGTACGATTGATCGACCTGGAAACTTTTGTCGATCTGTGGGTGGAACACCAGTCAAAGATCGATCAGGATGCCCGGATTAAATTCCCGCTTAAACCGGTTTATTTCCTTGCCTTCCCGAGCCTGGGATAACTAACAAGTTTTTCTTCCCTCTGGTCAAAATGGGAAACGGGGGTAGCAGGTCAACCCCAAAAGATCAGATCAGGTGACTTCGAGTGCGTCACCTGATATTTGTTGCATGGAAAAAGGCCAGACAAATCCGCGCGCATATCTCCCACGCGTTTTAGCCAGGCTCGCCAGTACTTAACACAATATTAAAATGTAAACTAATCGGGTCCTTCAGGGATGATGACCGGCTCATCCGGCCAACCCTTTTTTAACGAGCGCACCACCAGTTCGGCCAATGGGCGCGGCTTTACGGGCTGCTCCAGGATTTGTGCCACCGGCATCCATATGGGGCGGTATGTACCCCGCTCGGGGAGCGGGGCGAATAGTTCCTCCCCTTTACCGGTGCCGAAAGTCCCACCGGTCACTTCCACCAGATAGTAATACTGCCATTTCCCCTGCCAGCCATACTGGGCGATTAATTGTTTGAGCGTCACCTGCAAGCCGAGTTCCTCCTCCGTCTCACGCACGGCGGTCCGTTCGGGGGTTTCCCCCTTGTCCACATGCCCTCCGGGGAAGGTGAAATAGTGCAGCCCTGCGCGGTGACGTTCGATCAGCGCAACTTTGTCGTCCAGAACAAGAATGATACCGGCACGGTAACTCATTTTGGGATAACGAACTCCGAACTGAATTTTACTTCATTTTCGGATTTAATTTCGACCACCAGCGACAACGCTGGGACTTTGGTGCCGTAATTGTGCGAGACCCAACCGCGGGTGGGACCTGGCACGCCGGAACCCTCCAACAGTTCCCCAGCCCGGGCAATTGAAAATGTTACCGGGTCGGTGGCTGGAGAGGGTTGGACAGCGAGCGTCACCGGACCTTGCGGTGATTCCAACCGGAGAAGAACCCCGGGTCCGACAGTCTCTATATTCCATTTCCAGTCCGGCAGAAGCCAATGCAACCGGAAGGTACGCGGCTTTTTGTCCCAGGGCATCCGCAGCAGCAGGACTTCGTCCTCCACCAGCCAGCGGTCGTGCTCGCTCACGCTGACAATGCGGGTATGGCGGCAGCCGCCCGCCCGGGTTCTACCGCGCACCCGCTGGAGTACAGTTGGGTCTTCTGTAGAGAGGCTTATCCGGTAGGCGTTGTACCAGTCCAGGTAGAGAAATCGTCCGGCACGCGTGAACTGGTCTTTGCCGTCCACTGTGATGGTGTTATGCACCCATGCTGGCGTCAGGCTGTTATCCCACGGGCTGCTGGCGTTGTAGAGGTACGTCCCGGCGTCCTGGGATACGTTCAGCCCATGCCACCACAGGTCCAGGTGCAACTGGTCGGCATGGGATGGACGCGAGCTGAATTGTGCCGTCCGCAGGTACGCCCACGAATTTTTACCATAGAGTTGATCGCCCACGTAACGCGGCAGGGACATGCTTCCGCGGGCCGTCTGTGCACCGAACCAGAGCGCCATTTCATCCCAGGCTCCGTGCGGCAGGTCGTAATCGAGGAACAGGCGCGCCGCTGCATGCACCACAGGACGGTAATCGTCAAATGGGAGCACTGTAAGCGGGAAGATGTAAGCCCCGTCGTTGGCGCCCAGGTTCGGGGTCCGCCCTGAATCTGAGTCCATCAAAGACAACAGCCAGTGAACCGATCGACGCACTGCGATGATGCTCTGGCGCGGCCAGCGGAGTGTTCGCCCAGGTTCGTTCCTGCATACCAGGTCTGCCCACATGACCAGTTGAAGCATCAGGCGTTGGTAATTGGTGGAGTGTTGGGCGTATTCCCCATATCCGTCGATTTGCGATTGGAGCCCGCTGTTGAACCAGCGCCAG
Organism: Anaerolineae bacterium; assembly: GCA_041480185.1. Lineage (GTDB taxonomy): Bacteria > Chloroflexota > Anaerolineae > Anaerolineales > Villigracilaceae > UBA877. The sequence goes on along the minus strand of JBGOZL010000032.1, from coordinate 4,304 downwards.
CCCAGCCTCCGCCAACCAGAGGCGCTGGGATGATCGGGCAGTGCCAGCCCGGCCGTGAGAAGACCAGCAGCCTCGCTGAGGAGGTGGTTATTCTGCTGGGAGCGGGCATAGACCATCGTGGGGGGGATGCGAGCCGCGTGCGCAGCTACCGCAGCCGCCAGGCTTGCTTTGCGTTCTCCCGTGGAGGCGGAAGCGGGCGCAAAGACCTGCGCTGCCCAGACGAATGCCATCAGGCGCAGGGCAACCTCCTGCCCGCTCATCCAGTGGGGACCCAGGCAGGGTGGGTTCGAATCTGTGAAGGTTTCAAAAAATTGCCAGAATGCCTGGGCGTATTTTTCGTCCCCGCTCAGGTGGTAGGCACGCCCAAGTGTAAACGCCCAGCCGAAACGGGCCGGTTCCCACACGAACTTGATATCGCGACCCGGAAACGAATTCCAGGGGATGGAGGCCTTGCCGGTTTCGTAAGCTGTCCAGTTTTCCAGTTTGCCAGGCAGGCTGAGCACTAGGTCCACCGGTGCGGCGCCGAACAGCCGGATCTTCCCGCTGGCGATTTCGTCCGCCGCGGCCATCAGGGTGGCTTTGTCTTCTTCGCCGAGGCGGGACTGGAGTTCTTCGCGCCTGGGGAGCAGCATGACCGCTTTCAACTCACCGCTCGCTGCAGTAAATGGACGGTTGGTGACCCGTTTATAATGTCCCGTCGCCAGCCCAAACCGGTAGAGTCCGTTGAGGGCAACTGGTTCCGGGCCAAGCTGCTGGAGGGCTTTGAAGGCGATGCTCACACGCGAGAACAGGTTCATCAGGAGATCCGGTTCAGGAAAGCCAGCGTGAAGAATAACGTGCTCACCTGCATCGACTGGAGCAGCTCCCCGTTTTTAGCCATGGCGATGACCTCCTCCAGGGGTTTGAGGAACACTTCGATCTCTTCAGTCCCGTCGAGATGCTGGTCGCAGACCTTTTGGGCATCCAATGCCAGGAAGGAATAGATCAGGTTGGTCTGGTTGGCCGGGTTCGGGGAAACGCAGCCCACCTGGACGATCCGGTCGCTTGTGTAACCGGTCTCTTCCAGTAATTCCCGCCGGGCACCTGCCAGAGGGCTCTCATCCTCCCTGTCCATGGCCCCTCCGGGCAGTTCCACAATCACCTTTTGTGCCCCATGGCGGTACTGGCGGATAAGCACTACTTCCTGATCCTTCGTCAGCGCCAGCACCGTTGACCATGTCCCGAATTCGAGCACCGTGCCTTCGATGATCTGCCCATTGGGGAGCTCACAGCGGTCGAGACGGATGTTATCCCGCAGGTGGGTCGAATTCAGGATCTTCCAGGGTTTGATGGTCATAGGCGTTTGAATTTTTTTTTACTGGGCACAGGGTGGGCATGCCGAGATGTTCCGTGATATTGGCGCGATCGGACAAATCCCACCGCTGCGCTCGTCGTTCAGGCAGGCATCGCCCTGCCACGTGTGGGTCAAACGAGAGGTGTTGATATTATAAACTTTATCAGCGGTTGGAATGCAGTTAGAACAACTCCATTCTCGGGGAGGCGACGGACACCGGGTTAACGAAGCTTGAATCCAGCCCATCTTCAGGAGTGTGAATGCGTCAGGCTTTTGCCGACTGCAGCACAGACGGCAGCAATTCAGCGGCCGCGCGCACTTGGTCAGTGGAGCACGAGAATGCAAAGCGGATGTACCCTTCATTGTCCGGGCCGAAGGCCGAGCCGGGAGCCGAGCCGATGCCTGCCTGGTCGATCAGGTAGTTGGTCATGGACCAGTCGTCGGTTTTGCCCTGGTAGCCAGGCCAGTCGGGGTTGATACGCACCCATATGTAGAATGCCCCCGACGGCTTGAAGGCCTTAACATAAGGAGATTCTTCCAGCGCGGCAAAGAGCATATCCCGGCGCAGCTGGTACTCGGCAGACATCGAAAGTGGGGCATCCTGCGGACCATTGATTGCGGCGGCCGCGCCGTATTGCGCCACCGAGTTAACACCGTTTATGGTGCAGCGCACCAGTTTTTTCAGGCGCATCAGGATCAACTCGTCGGTGGTGATGACGTAGCCCAGGCGAAGTCCGCTCATTGCGTAGGTTTTCGAAAGCGAGTGGACCGTGATTGTGCGCTCGCGCGCGGCGGGCAGCGATCCGAGGCTGACGTGCTCTTCGCCGTCGAAGATGACGTGCTCGTAAGCCTCGTCACTGACCAGCAGCAGATTGTGCTTCTCGGCGATGGAAGCGATCTCTTCCAGCGTCCATCGTCGTACCACCATCCCGGTGGGATTGTGGGGCGTGTTGACGAAGATGGCCCGCGTTCGCGGGGTGATGGCGGCTTCGATGTCAGCCGGGGCATACAAGTATCCTTCTTCTGGGCGCAGTCGCACCGGCACCGGCAAACCACCGCCCAGGCGGATGTTCTCGGCGATCTCGGTCCACATCGGGTTGGGCAGGATGACCTCGTCGCCAGGGTCGAGCAGGGCGCGGAAGATAATATACAGCCCGTTCATGCCGCCATTGGTGACGATCACGTTGTCTGGACCCGGGACCTCAAGTTTGTTTTCGGTCGTTACCTTGCGATGGATTGCCTGCCGCAGCACGGGGATGCCGGTCGAGGCGGTGTAGTGGGTCTGGCCGTCGCGCAGCGCTTGCTCCATAGCTTCGCGCGCGTGCACGGGGATATCGAACGATGGGTCACCCGATTCCAGCCGCAGGATCTTGCGGCCCTTTGCCTGCTGGTCCAGCAACCGGTCGCGCACCTGGACGATGGCGCCTAAAGAAACCTGGTCAACGATGTGAGTCATAACAACCTCCGAATTGTTAAATTTTTTGATTATAACGCCGCGATGTCAACCTTTGCAACTGTTCTCCATGTATTCAGTAATTATTGATTCGATGCAGTTGTTGCTTTAACGTTCCGAAATTACCCCCTCGTTTCTTGGCGCTCATGACTAAAGTTTCTTGACCATGATCAAACAGGGATTCTGTTCCCCCCAGATCTGTGGAAATTCTTCCAGCGGACGATATCCCAGCGCAGCGTAAAATGCCCGCGTGCGGGTATACCCTTCATCCGGGCGGGATGGACCCAGGGTCTTGACCTGCATATACTCCACGCCTAATTCGCGGGAGTGGGCTTCAGCAGCTTCCGCCAGGGCCCGTCCCATTCCTCCGTGTTGTGCCTCCGGGCGGACGGCTATCACATAAATTTCCGCTGAAAAGCGGTTGTGCTGCTTCAGACTCAGGAAACCCATCACGCTCCCACCCGATTTTGCCAGGAAGGTCGGAAGCTGCCCGATTGCCTGTTCGTATTCCAGGATGGCTTTTTCGATGCCGAACCAATCCGGCAGCACCCGCAGGATGGGGACGCAAACCGAAGATTGGTTGTGGAAAGGTCCTTCTATTTCGAATGCCATTTAAATGCTGATGGTTTTCCCCTCGCGCAGGCTTTCCATCGCCGCGAAGGTTGCCCTCGTCACCCCGACCAGGTGCTCGTATGGGATGGGCGGTTTGCCGCCTGTAAGGATGGCGCCCACAAACGCCGCCCATTCGCCAATCCAGCCTTTATCCTGCGCTTTCTTTTCAACCGTCCGCTTTCCAGCGCGCACCGTTTCCAGCGTCCTGAAATCGTCCAGCACCGCCACATCACCACCGCAAAAGACCTCCAGGCGCTCCTTCGGGAAGGATTTGTCCCCGTTGGCCAGGTAGTCCACCACGCCGATGGAGCCGTCCGGGAAAGTGAAGGTCATCGAGAGGTTGTCCCCGTGGTACTTGCCGGCGTCCGGCAGCGCCTGGGCGCTCACCGAGACCGGCGCCGCCTCTGCCAGGAATGCCAGGAAATCCACGAAATGACAGGCTTCGCCGATCAACCGCCCGCCCTGATCCGGGTCCTGCGTCCAATGATTGAGCGGAAGGTACCCGGCGTTGACGCGGTAATGAGCAAGCAGCGGTTCGCTGCGGTTCTCCAGGAATTTGGAGAGGCTGACTGCCAGTGGGGCGAACCTTCGATTGAAACCCACCGTCAGCAGGCTGTTTGGAGTGAACGTTGAACCCTGGGCTCCGCCTCCCATGCCCAGGGCTGCGATCACTTTTTCCAGCCCGGGCTCGTCGATCGCCAGCGGTTTCTCCACGAGCACGTGCTTCCCGGCTTGCAGCACCTTTGCTGCCAGGTCGGCGTGCGTGTCGTGCCGGGTCAGGATGGCGACCGTGTTGATGTCCGGGTCGTTCAAGATTTCATCATCGCTGGAGGCGGCGTAGGCGAACCCGAATTTTTTTGCGGAGACCTGCGCATGCAGCCCGCCAGCCGAAGCGATCCCTACCAG
>JBGOZL010000031.1:0-9618 GCA_041480185.1 Anaerolineae bacterium | reverse complement strand
CTTGAGGAGGCTGAATCTAAGTCTTAAGTCTTACTCCTCCCGGCGGTTTCATCTTCATGAAGCCGAAGCTGGTCGATCAGACCGCGCATTTCCTCGAGTGCATTCCGGGTCAAAGTTTGCAGGTTTTCCAGTTGGAGCCGCAGGCGCTCCGGGTTGCGTTCCAACAAGATCTGGGCAGCGCGGGTGTTCAGGCTGATGCCAAACATTGTCTGCGAGACTGAGTCATGAAGTTCGCGCACCAGCCGGATACGTTCTTGGATTGTAGAAAGCTCCTCTGCTTGATTCACAGAAATGGTCAATCGTTGGTTGGCTTCTTGGAGTTCAGCCAGCAGGGCTTTTCGAGTGCGCAATCCCTTTTCAATTTCCTGTGTAACGGCTACATAGGCAGCAAATACGATTCCGATGGTCATGGGCATCAGGGCGAGTGAAAGGCCTTGCAGAGCACCGAGAGTGATCATCAAAGGAACACTGGTAAGCAGTGCAAGAATAACCACCCAAAGCCAGCGAATGCGGTCAGGAAGAAGAAGCATCGCATGCAAAGAAAGAATCACGTAGAGAACACCAATGAAGTCAAATCTCGGGCGCAGCAAAACCAGAACCAGAACAAGGAAGGACTGGAAGACAAAATACAGGTGCTGCCAGGTTGGCGTACGGGCAGGCCGCCAGAGCACCAGTGTGAGCAGGACTAGGAACAGAAACTCCAAGGCCAGGTAGATTGGTAGGCGTGCCTGGATGTTTTGATTGGCCACGGTTCGGATGACTACCGCCGCATAGATGAGATAGACTGCTCCGATGACAATTTTACCGGGGCGTACAGCAGAAGCAGGTGACATGTTTTTTTCAGACACAGGAACCCTTGTTATGGACGATCTTGATTTACAAGGCCGTTTTTGATTGCATGGATGGCCATTTGCGTGCGATCCTCCAGGCCCAGCTTGCCCAGGATGTTGCTGATATGTGCTTTTACGGTTTTTTCGCTTATGACCAGCACCGTGGCTATCTCGCGATTGCTCTTCCCCTGGGCAACCAAGCGGATCACTTCTCCTTCCCTCGCTGTAAGTTGGGAACCTTTGGCTGGTCCCTCGGCTCGAGGTTGCTGAGCGACTTGCTCCATTAACTTACGCATGACCTCTGGATGCAGGCGGGCCTCTCCCCGGTGTACTGCGTGGATGGCCTCCACCAATTCGTCCGGTGAAACATCCTTGAGTAGGTAACTGGAGGCGCCCGCCTGTATTGCCGGGAAGACCTTGTCGTCCTCTGCAAAACTCGTCAGGGCAATCACCCGGCTTCCCAATCCGAGAGATTTGATCTTGCCGATGGCAGAGATCCCATCCATTCCCGGCATCACTAAGTCCATCAGGATTACATCCGGTTTTAACTTCGCAGCCAGTTCGATCGCCTTAGAGCCATCTCCTGCCTCGCCAACCACCTGGATATCTTCATTCAAATCCAGGAATGTCCGCAATCCTTGGCGTACAACCTGATGATCATCTACGATCAGGATTTTAATTTTGTCGGTGATTACCTTCATGGTTGTTTCACTCCTCCTGGGACCTTTTCGACCCGGATGCGTGTGCCGTTGCCGGGAGAGCTGTCCACTCGCAGTCGCCACCCGATTTCCAATGCCCGTTCTTGCATGCTCACCAAGCCGACCTGGCCGCTGCCAATTGGCTTCTGAGAGTCGAAACCGGTCCCCTCATCCTCGATTTCCAATCGGGGTTGGCTGTCGAGATGCAGGTGAATTGCAGCCCGAGTTACGCCTGCATGCTTGACGATATTATTCAGCGCTTCCTGGGTTATGCGGAATAGGCTGGTCTCTTCAGCCGGTTTGAGGAACTGGTTTCCTTCCACATCCAGGCTGACCATCAGGTTGTCCAGCCGCTTGCGTTCAGTCAGGTGCTGCCGCAGTGAAGCCAGGAATCCTTCACTTGTTCGTGGTTCGGGAGCCAGTTCAGAGATCAGCACCTGCATCTCGCTCAAGGCGCTGATGCCCAATTGGACCAACCGGTCGAGTTGGGCAGCCACCTGTTGCGGGTCACGTTCCATCAGCATCAGGGCAGACTGGGTGGTCAAGGTCATGCTGAAGATGGTCTGAGTGACTGAATCATGAAGATCGCGTGCCAGGTGTTGCCGTTCACGTCCTGCAACCAGTTGTTGTAATTTCCGGGAATACGATTCTATTTGGCGGTTTGACTGCTCCAATTCAGCGACCAGCTCCTGCTGTTGTTCCTCGATGAGACTGGCGCGGCGTGTAGCACCAATATAGGTCACTAGGAAAACGCTCCCGCCGAAAAATACTACGACGATTGCGAGAGTATAAATAATTCCGAATTGCTGATAGAGAGCCATGAATGTGAGCAGGGTCGTTAGCCCGATCGAAACGGCTGCTCCTCTGGAAGTAAATTGCTGCATGACCTGCATGGATTGGATGGCAAACAGAAAGGCAAAGTAATCGGTCCGGGTGAGGATGAGCAGCCTTAAAATGACAAGCACTTCCAAACCGATCAGCAGGGCTTGAAACCAGGGCGATTTGTTGGCAAGCAGGGTGCTCCCCATGAAGGCTAACAGCATTCCTGACAGCAAAATTAATATGGAGCCTAGCAGGGGGGAAGTTTGATAGGAAAGGATCGAGCGCAAAAAAACTGCGGCAAACATGAATCCCGCCGCGAGATAATATATCCACCGGTGGAGCCAGGTGTTGGAGGGATTCCCTCCCTGGATGAGTCTGCTGGTAGACAATCCAAATGCCCTTGAAGCCTGTATCAGAAATTTCGAAGGAACTGTTAGGGTTTTACGCCCTGCCATTTTAAATTACTATACATATTTCTTCGCGTCAGGTCAAGCACCCATGAAACACAATCATAATGTCCAGTCCTTCCATATATTATTGTGGCGGTGTTAACTTGAAACTGCGATATCTTTAGCAACGGACTATATGCTGTTTCCCCTTTCCCCGGGTCGAACAACGTTCATAAACCATCCTTTGCGAGGATGGCATTCCACAGGATTAATAACCTGGCTTTTGCCCGTGAACCTAATAATTCAAACGCCCTAAGAATAAACAAGGGATGGTTGCGTCCATTTTGAGGGTTTGGAAGATAGCTAGGGAGACCATATCGGTTGGTGTAGCGAATATTGGTACAAAATCGGAGTTTCCTGTTAAGAGATCTTGAAATTTACTCCATGCTATGAAATGATTGGGAGTGTATGAAAGGAAGGACAGCCTCTTTGCTATATTATGGGCTCTTTGTGAGAAGGGAGTAACTGAATAGTAAGGCGGGGCCAATATTCAAGGTTTCCGGGGTTGAATACTGGCTGGAACCGTGAATATTATCCCGGAAGATAATGTGTTCCGCCTCCAGGAACAGCGGGATGGTCAACACCAGGTCAGCATGAATATCCTGTGCCTGCTGGTACAGTTTGGTCCGCACGGTTTGATCGGTTTCCACATCAGCCCGGGAGAGCAGGTCGATAAGTTGCTGTGCCTTTTCATTTTTTGGCATATTATTGCTGCCCATTCCAGCGTTGTAGGTAAATGGATCTATATAGTCGGCGGGGTCAGGGTAGTCCATAAACCAACCCAGTACGCCGACAGGATAGGAATTTCCTCCGGCTAAAGTGGGAAAATAATCCCCCCAGTCCTGCGCGTGCAGGTTGGCTGTAATGGCACCGGTCGCCTCAAGCTGTTGCCTGATCAACTCCATCCAATCAGCCACCGAAGCACCGTAGTGATCAGATGGATACCAGAGATCCACCACCAGTTTATTGGTCGCAGTATAGCCGGATGCCTTCAGATAATTCCTGGCTTGTTCTAGATTTGGAGCAGCATACATGCTGTCAAAAGCATCCGTTGCCCCCAGCAAACCGTGCGGGATCATGGAATACAATGGGGTCGCATTTCCACTATAAACCGTATCTATAATTTCGTTGCGATTAATCGATGAAGCAATTGCTTTATCTACATTTTGATCATCTGTCGGTGCCATGCTGTGATTAATTACCAGGAAACGGATCCCACCGCCAGGGATTGCCCCAACTGTTACGCCGGGAACACCCTGAAAATGTAAGAATAGTTCAGAATCCAGGGCGCCCCAGGTAATATCAATTTCACCTTTCTGAAGGGCCGCTGCCAATGCCTGCGAGTCTGCAAAGAAACGAATGATGATCTTGTCCACCTGCGCCGGATAGGGTCCTGTATAGTATGGGTTTGGCTCGAGCACGACCTGTTCAGCCTGGCTATACTGGCTGATGAACAAGGGGCCAACGCCGTATATCGGGGCGGTCGGGAACAGGACGCACTTGTCGTCCGGAAAGGCATCCGGGTAAGAAGGGACATAGGGGGTTGTTGCCAGGATCTGTGAGAAGTAGGCTGCTGGGCTCTTAAGCTTGAAAACGATGGTAGTGTCATCAGGTGCGCTAATGCTTTCCACGAATGGGGTAACCAGGGCGTCAGCGGCATGGTTGGGACAGGTGGGGCCAATGGTCAACACGCGCTTGAATTGTCCGGCATACATGGGGGCGGTCAGTTCCAGGCCATCCGCGAACTTGATCCCTGGGCGGAGTCTCAATGTATAGGTCAATCCATCTGCAGAGATCTCGGGCATGGCTTCAGCTAAAAGGGGTTCCAGTTCAGCCGTGCCTGGTTTCAAACCCAGCAGTCCAGCGCTGATATTCATGATCAGTTCCCCGTCAAGGGATGAATACGCGTCAGCGGGATCGAGACTTTTAATGGTATCTGTTTCACCAATGATGATCGTGACGTTTTCGTGTGCAGTAGGCGTAAGCGCCTCAGGCGTATGCACAAGCAGGGCTGCCAGCGGAGGCATTCTCCAAACCATGAATGCGGTCACAGCAACCAGCCCGACCAGGAGAATGATCCATGCCGGATGGAGCTTGATCTTCCGGCGAGGGTGTATGGGCTCCTTACGAGGGGGTTTTTCCTGCTGCTGAGTTTTTCCATCCAGCGGTCGTCCATGCTCGACAGGTATTTGGACTTGCGGCGGCGGAGGCGTTTCTGCAACTGGTTCAACCGTCTTGGAAAGCAGTATTTGACTCTCTGGCTCTTCTTCTATCAGGTGAACCTCAGCTGCCGGTTTTACCTTCTCTTCCTTTTCGCCTGGATGGATACCCAGGGCTTTCAGGAGTTCCGGGAAATGGAGTTTATAATTCTTTCCCTGCACGTCAATGAAATGCAAATTGATAAACCACATCGGCACACTGCAGGGCTTGTATAGAAGTGGAATTATCTTTAATTTCAAGCTGTTGGCATATAAGAATTCTTTTTCCACCCATTCTGATTCGATTGAGTTCGGAGATAGAACAACTAAAAGGTATTGGCTTTGCTGGATGGCATTCTGAATCTCCTTCCCCCAGCGCGTGCCAACCTCCAAACCCGACAAATCGTACCATACCTCCAGCCCATGGGCCTGCAAATCCTTTGCCATGCGTTGGACAAAGTCAAGGTCTTTGCGGGAATAGGAGACAAAAATTTGACTCATTCCTCATGCCCTCATAACCCTGAATTGATTGTACAACAGATTTCCATCAACGAACCATAATCGGTGAAAAGGAGGAGTCCTCCATCATTGCGGACAAAGACAACAACGTGTTCACAGCCTCACCCTATGGGATCTTCAAGCTAGAGGGAAAGGTTGACCAGGAAGCAAGGAACGCTTGGGGTCGCCAAGCTGTCTTCACAAACAGCGCGGACGCGTTCCAATTCCACTTGGCCTCCAGGGAGCTTCCAGGTGGCACGCGGTAGCCCTCTCCCTTAAGAATAATATACATATTTCTTAAGGCCAGGTCACGCCACTCTGAAACACAGTCATGAAGCCCCCTCCTTCCATGGGCGTTGTTGTAGTATTAACTTGAAACTGCTATACTTTCAGCAACGGACTATATACTTTTTCCGCTTTCGTCGGGCTGCGTTAACTTACGGTCTCGTGGGACTTCTGATGCATCCCATCCATCAAACTGACGACATCCAGGTAACTGGTTTGCCCGCGTGGAGCAAGGAACAGGAGAGTCAACCATAATGGACACGATTGAGAAACTTATCCAGCGGGTCCAAAAGACACAGCATGGTTTTTTGGATATTCAAAATGCAGCAACCGAAGTGATAGCTGAGGCCTCTACCAAAGAAAGCCTTCGTATTGCCAAACAACTTTTCGAGTCAGAAATGTACCAGGCTCGGTCAATGGCAACGTTCATTTTTGGGGCGTGCGCAGCCCATTCGAAAGCAACCCTCATATTTCTAAAACGGCATGTCAGCCAGGATGCGGATTGGCGTGTGCAGGAGATTCTGGCAAAAGCTTTCGACAGGTATTGCGCGGATGTAGGTTATGAACAAGCGCTCCCAGAAATCAAGGGTTGGTTGGCAGACTCCTCACCCAATGTGCGGCGGGCAGCAACAGAAGGTCTCAGAATATGGACCGGTCGCCCTTACTTTATTGATCACCCCCAGGTTGCTATACAATTGCTGAGCCAGCTTCGAAACGATGAGAGTGAGTATGTGCGGAAATCTGTTGGAAATGCGCTCCGTGATATCAGCAGGAAGCACAAGGAATTGGTAAAAATCGAATTACAGGGCTGGGATATATCGGATAAGCGCATTAAACAAACCCATAAACTGGCAGGTAAATTTTTGCAAAACTAAGTTGCGGGCTGACATCTGTTTTGCCTACCACGCGCTGCTGCTGAACAACAACATAGGTCACCTATGGGAGAGGAAGGAAAAATGGTTGAGGAGAATCTTGTAGCATTAGATGGGCATCGGATCGTCCCACCCTGGAAAAGGTAGTGGTTCAACCTGGTCTCCCACTGGCATCAGCTTCGCCTCCCGTTACTGCAGTGCTTTACCGGAAACGACGCGATAATCTAGGATGAGTCTCTTTAGCTCCACCCCACGCTTCGAATGGAGGTCGTTATGAAACTCCGCCACCTGTTCACGATTAATCTCTTCATTGCAGCTTTTTTTGGCATTTCCTGCTCGCTGTTCCCCCTTTGGGTCCTCCACTTGTACGGTCTTGCCTCTAACGACGCGGCCATATGGACAACCCGCCTGGTCGGAGGCTCGATCCTGGGCTTCGCCACACTCATGTGGTTCGGCCGTACGTCCGCAAACGGCGATGCACGCAGGGCGATTGCGCTGGCCCTCATTGCTCAGGATGCGATTGGCATGATCGCCTCAGTGGAAATCCAGCTGCGGGGCAGCATAAACGCCCTTGGCTGGTCGAACCCCATCCTGTATGCGCTTCTGACTCTGGCTTACGCTTACTTCCTATTCATCCGCCCAGTTGACAGCTAGGCAGCGGCTTCACCTCCGATGATTGCATCGATTTATCGAAAATGATGCGATAATCAGGAAGTAGTCTCCCTGCTGACTCTGAACGTATTTTGTTCATACGGTCATGCCGAAATATTGAATTGAGTAAGAATCGTCAATGAAACAAGCCTCGCTGGATCGCGTCAGGCGCTTCAATAAATACGTTACGAATAAGATCCTGATCCATATTTCTGGGAAAAAATTCGGTCATTTCGTGGTTTTGAGCCATGTTGGTCGCAAAAGTGGCAAACTTTATACTATCCCAATTATTGCTGAGCCAGCGAAAAATGGATTCGTGATTGCTCTGACCTACGGGAGGAAGGTGGATTGGCTTGAAAATGTCCTGGCAAAGGGGGGTTGTTCGATCCTCTGGAAAAATAAAGATTATTCCCTGGTCAACCCCCAATTCATCGATAAAGAAGTCGGATTGTTGGCTTTTCCAGCGCTGTTCCGGACAGGATTAAGGAAAATGGTTATCCAATATTATTTGAGGTTGGAAATTCAACGATAAAAATATACAATCCCCCTTACCCCATCACGACCTGCACCTTGTGTTGCTGCCCATCCTCCACTAACGGGACATGGTTGCCGGGCAGCAGGTTTCCATCCAGCAGGACCTGTCGAACGCCGCGGTTGAGGTTGTGTGGGTTTTCCACGCTGATCCGGTAATGGGTGTTTCCAAAGCGGTAATCCAATTTAAATCCTGGCCAAAAACAAGGGATGCAAGGGTTGATGTAGAGAACTGCACCCACCCTGGAGATGCCCAGAATGGCTTCGAGTCCCAGGCTGTACATCCAACCGGAAGAGCCCGTATACCACGTCCAACCGCCCATCCCGGTGTTCGGGAACTGGCTGTAGATATCGGCGGCGATGACATATGGTTCCACCTTATATCGCTTTATTTTCTCGGGCGTATCTCCATGGCTGGTGGGGTTCAACAGGTGAAACAAATCCCCGGCTCGATCTCCCTGCCCGAGCACGGCAAACGCCCATGCGGTCCAGATAGCAGCATGGGTATACTGCCCGCCGTTTTCGCGCACGCCCGGCAAGTAGCCTTTGATGTAACCGGGGTCGCTTCCCGTCTTGTCGAAAGGCGGGGTAAACAGCAAAACCATCTGCTCGCCCTGTTTCACCAGCAACCTGTTGACGGATTCCATCGCCAGCACTGCCCGCTTCGAGTCTCCCGCCTCCGATAAGACCGACCACGATTGGGCGATCGAATCGATCCTGCACTCGCTATTTTCGTGCGATCCCAACAACTTCCCGTCATCATAGAAAGCGCGCAGGTACCAGTCTCCATCCCACGCATGGGATTCGAGCGCTTTGGATAACTTCCCAGCCTGTTGAAGGTATGGGTCGGGGTCATCCTTCATCTCCGTTGCCAGCGCTGCAAAACGTTTGAGCGTGGCATATAGGAACCAGCCCAGCCAGATGCTCTCGCCGCGCCCTTCCGCGCCCACCCGGTTCATCCCATCATTCCAGTCCCCTGCTCCCATCAGCGGCAAACCGTGCACGCCAGCGGTTGTGCCCTTTTCCAGCGCCCGCCGGCAATGTTCATATAATGAAAACGCCTTATCTGTGGTCTCAAAATGGGCATAGTGCTCCATTTCGGTAGGCTTGAGTTCCTCACCGCTCAGAAATGGGATACTCTCGCTCAAAATGGATGTGTCGCCGGTGGCTGTGACATACTCCGCGGTGACGTACGGCAGCCAAAGCAGATCATCCGAAAAACGGGTCCGCACCCCACGCCCCGCAGGCGGGTTCCACCAATGCAGCACATCACCCGCCTCGAATTGATGCCGCGCCGCCTCCAAAATATGGGCGCGTACCAGGTCCGGGCGAGAATGTAAAACTGCCATCACATCCTGAAGCTGGTCGCGGAACCCAAATGCCCCGCTGGATTGATACAACGCGGTACGCCCCCACAGGCGGCAGGAAAGTGTCTGATACAGCAGCCAGCGATTGAGCATCAAATCCATGCCGGGGTCGGGCGTTTCAACCGTGATTGCGTTTAGGATGTCGTCCCACTGACTCTGGACAGCCTGCCAAATGGATTCAATGTGATCTGGCGCCTGGACCTTTTCGATCAGCGCCAGGCTTTCTGCCCGGTTTGCCCCTTCACCGATCAGGAAAAAGACTTCCTCCACCGCGCCGGGTGCCAGGTCGACGTGCAGTTGGATCGCCGCGCACGGGTCCAGCCCGGCATTGACTGCGCTTGCCAGGCCGATCCGCCCGAGCGCTGCCGGGTTGCGCAGGCTGCCCAGGCGTCCCAAAAACTCGGTCCGGTCAGTGGT
>JBGOZL010000030.1:0-9685 GCA_041480185.1 Anaerolineae bacterium | reverse complement strand
CAGCCGCGCCTGGGCATGCTCGGGACGCATGATTCCGCCCACACTGACCACCGGCAGGCGACCGTCCAGCTTTTTTACCACCGAACGCAAGACCGCTTCACTGCGCAAACGGAGAGGTTCACCGCTTAACCCTCCGGTTTCTCGAGCATGCTTTGACCGCAACCCTTCCCGCTCCAGGGTGGTATTGGTGGCGATCACACCATCCATGCCAGTGCGGACAATGACCTCGAGGGCGTCATCGAGTTCCTGCTCGGAGAGGTCGGGTGCCAGTTTTACAAGGATGGGGACAGTGCTTTCTCCGGCTGCTGCAAACTCCTGGCGTTCCTTCGCAAGCCCGCCCAGCAATCCTTCGAGTAATTCACGTCCCTGCAGGCGGCGCAGACCGGTGGTATTGGGAGAACTTACGTTGATCGCCAGATAATCAGCCAATGGAGCGAATTGCCGCATCAGGCGAATGTAATCAACGGCAGCATTTTCGAGTGGGGTATCCTTGTTCTTGCCAAGATTGACGCCCACGATAACTCCCCCGCGCTTGCGACGTTTTCCCGTGCTGGAACCGGGACTACCTCGTAACTTTTCTGCCAAAAAACATGCCCCCCGTCCCGGAAACCCCATGCGGTTTATCACCGCTGCGTCTTCCACAAGGCGGAACACGCGCGGTTTTGGATTCCCCGGCTGGGGGAGCAGAGTGACAGTCCCGAGCTCTATGTGACCAAAACCCAGGGCTGCCAGTCCGCGCCAAGCGAAACCATCCTTGTCATATCCCGCAGCCAGCCCCACCGGATTCCGAAAATAGAGTCCGAAGGCTTGTACCGGCTTTTCCGGTGTTGCATATATTGCCCGCAGGATAAATTTCAATGGCTGATAGTTGCCCAGGTGAATCAGTTGCAACGTCAGCTGGTGGGCAGTTTCGGGGTCAAGCTTGAACAGCAGCGGACGAACCAAAGAATACATTTAAGATTTAGGCTTGCGGATGGAAAGATAACGGTCACATTCCAAAGCATATTTCCTAGCGCGTTCCTGCAATTTTGGCAACAGGGCGAAATCGCCCTTTAGCAGGGCAGCACCATGATCCAGCAGTTGCTGGCCCATTTTTTGCAAGAGAGGTTCGAGTTCACCTTCAGTTATCGTCGATGGGTGAAAAGCCTGCTCCGGCAGCGGAGGTTTGTCAACACCGGCCTCGACGAGCAACCAGCCAAGCGTGGATTTGTTCTTTGGTTTTTTTACCTCGGAAATTTCCAGCCAGGGTTTTGTACCTATTTCATAGTTTACAATAATTTCCGTGGTTTTATTTTGGTAATGGACGGTAACGCTGCGATTCTCGAATTTAGTATCGGTTTTTTTGAAACCATAGCGGGCTTCAAGCCCCGAGAATGCCTTCTCCACCATTCGTTCGAATACAGATTTTTTCATCGGTTTGCTCCTGGAAATTTATCTCGGCAAGGACACCCGCCATGATGGGAGCGGTTTTGGAGTCGAGGTAAAGAATTGATGGATATCCTACATATCAGGTCATATCCCCTGTTTGAAAAGCAGCAAAAGGCTAGTTACTCCAGCAAATCAGCTGGTGAACAGCGGCAAGTGCCCCAGGGCAATGATATGATCCCATTTGGCGCGCTCGCCCTCGGTCAAAATTGCCCCCTCGCCTACCACTTCGGCGCCGGCTTTTTCCATGATCATCCGCATCCCCTGGAGGGTTGAGCCGGTGCTGATCACATCGTCCACGAGGACGACTTTTTTATTGTGAGCCAGCTCCTGGTCTTTTTCATCCATGATGAGAGTCTGCGGTTCACCGGTGGTGATGGATAATGTTTCGGCGATCAACGCGGCGCCCATATAGGGTTTATAGGCTTTGCGCAAGACGATATATGGTTTTTTAGTCTCAACCGCGAGGGCGTAAGCAAGCGGGATCGACTTGGCTTCAGCTGTAACCAGAATGTCAAAATCCACTATTTTAAGCGCCTTTGCGAGTGCTTTTGCAGCAGCCTGGACGAGCTCTGTGTCGCCGAGGATATTCAGAATGGCGATCCTCAGTCCTGGCTTAATCTCAAACAGGCGCAGGTCGCGCTTGACGCCGGCGATTTCAATTGAATAGGTTTCATGAGCTTGCATGGGAGACTCTCCGGGATAAAACGATTGAGATAAGTGTATCACAAAAGAGTTGGGGGCATTCGTCAATTCAAGCCATTTGCGTTAGAATCTGCATGTGCTTCCTGACTTGAGGCTTAATGATCTCCTGAGTCTGCGCAAACCACATCCATGCGGCTCGTACGAATGGACCGTCACCCGCCTGGGTGCTGACATCGGCCTGGAATGCAAAGGCTGCGGGCGGCGGGTCATGTTAACGCGCCGGGAACTCTCCAGGCGGATAAAGGCTGTTCTATCAGAGGGACCCCATGAGCAAACTTCCGACTGATAAACCGCATATGACCTTCCTTTTTTCGGATACTGGCGGCGGGCATCGAGCTGCCTGTGAAGCCATCATCGAGGCGATCCACTGTGAGTTCAATGAGGCCGTGATAACCCAAATGGTGGATTTCCTCAAAGATTATGCCCCGCCTCCATTCAACCACCTGCCTGAAGCCTACCCGGACATGGTGCGCGTACCTGAGCTGTGGGGTGCCATGTTTGACATCAGCGACGGCCGGTCGCAGGCTCGCTTTGTGACTTCCATATTTTGGCCTTACGTCCGACGTGCCGCCCGGCGCCTGGTGGCTGAACACCACAGTGAAATGCTGGTCAGTGTCCACCCACTGGCAACCACCTTTGCGCTTAAAGCCCTCGGGAAGAACCACCCACCGTTTGTCACGGTGGTGACAGACATGGTTTCGACGCATGCCCTGTGGTTTGACCAGCGAGCTGACCTGACAATTGTCCCAACCGAAATGGCACGCCAGATTGCAATCAATTACACCATGTCACCTGAAAAAGTCCGGGTGATTGGCCAGCCGGTCTCACAGCTTTGCAGCGCTCCCAAGGGTGACAGAGCTCATTTGCGCAAGGGTCTTGGCTGGCCGAAAAGCAAGGAGGTAATCTTACTAGTGGGTGGAGGTGAAGGAATGGGACCCCTGGCTGAGACAGCGCGCGCCATTGATGAATCGGGATTGGATGTGTGCCTGGTTATTGTGGCCGGCCGGAACAGTAAACTCGAAGCAGAACTTAAAGAACAGACCTGGCAGAATCCAACATTTATCTATGGTTTTGTCCATGATATGCCGGACTTCATGCGTGCTGCTGACGTCATTGTCACCAAAGCAGGTCCAGGGACGATCGCCGAAGCGCTCATCGCCGAATTACCAATCATCCTGTATGCCAAATTGCCCGGTCAGGAAGATGGCAATGTGGATTTTGTTGTATCCGAGGGGGTGGGTGTCTGGGCTCCGGAACCATTGCTAGTGGTCCGCGCTCTGACACGCTGGGTCTGCCGCGCAAATGAGCGGCAGAAGGTGGTGAATAACTGCCGCCGCGCTGCCCGTCCTGAAGCAGCGCGCATAATCGCACGGACGCTGGGTGAAAAAGTCGGCCTGACGCCGTAAAAACCTCAGGATTTATAGAAGGCAAAAAAATGCGGGGACCGTAAATGAATGCCTGCGTACGGTTTGTTGTTGATAAAGTCCTGACAAAAACCATGTAGTATAATCTTCTCGACATGCCCATCCTGGACGCGCATACATTTGAATTCTTCAGCAAATCCCCCGAGCAGACCCGTCGGCTGGGAATGCGCCTGGGCGCGCTGCTCCAACCGGGAGATTTGATCTGCCTCCAGGGCGAACTCGGCGCAGGGAAAACAACTTTTGTCCAGGGTGCAGCACGCGGCTGGGGCGCGATTGACGAAGTTTCCAGCCCGACCTTCGTACTTGTAAACGCTTACCGCCGACCGGACGGAGCGCAACTATCCCATTTTGACGCCTACCGGGTTGAAAGCCTGGGGGAAGCCGAAGAACTGGACCTGGATGCCTTATTGGCTCAGAGTCCGCTCTTTGTGGAATGGCCGGAACACGTTGAGCCCATCCTGCCTCAGGATCGATTATGGGCCTGGCTGGAATACGAATCGGAAGAACACCGTTCCATGCGTTTTGAAGCGCACGGCTCACGATACGAAAACCTGCTGGATCAGCTCAAGCAGACCATCTATGGAGCCAACTAATGCTGCTAGCGATCGATACTTCCACCGCTCAAATTGGACTGGCACTATATGATGGGGAGAGCATTGTCGGAGAACTTGTCTGGCAGAGCCGCGCCCACCATACTGAACAACTCGCCCCGGCGCTGGCGGGACTGCTAGAACGGGTCAGCTTGAAGATTGACTCAATCGAAGCGCTGGGTGTGGCAATTGGCCCCGGCTCGTTTACCAGCCTGCGGGTGGGACTGGCCTTTGTCAAGGGATTGGCGCTGGCGCGACATTTACCTTTGATTGGCATACCCACCTTTGATATTGTAGTAGCTGCTGTACCGCTTTCAGACTCCCACCTTTCGGGTGTGGCATCGACAGGCTCAGGCCCATCTCGAAAACTGGCCGCAGTGCTGCAAGCAGGGCGCGGCCGCCTGGCTGTCGGTTGGTATAAACCCACACCAACCGGGTGGCTTGCGGAAGGTCCAGCCACCACCATAACCGCGGATGAATTGGAACAGAAGATTCACAGGCCAGTCATCATTTGCGGTGAGTTGAGCCCCGAAGACCGTCATTGTTTGGGGCGCAAGTTCAAAAATATAACACTGGCTTCTCCGGCGCAGTGCGTCCGCAGGCCGGGGATCCTGGCCGAACTTGCCTGGAACCGGTGGAAGGCGGGCAAAACGAATGCGGCGGCATCGCTGGCTCCCATTTATTTGCACGTGGCCGGAGGCCTGCCAGCGTGAATGTCGCCATCCGGCGCATGACGCTGGAGGACATTCCCGCCGTCCACACAATTGATATGCTTTCGTTCAGCCTGCCATGGCCGGAAAACTCATTTCGTTTTGAATTGACCGAGAACGGGGCTTCACGAAGTTGGGTGGCTGAATCCGGCGGTCGCTTGGCAGCCATGCTGGTGCTCTGGTTGATCGTCGACGAGGCACATATCGCCACCATTGCCACCCATCCGGATTTTCGCCGACAGGGGATAGGGGAACAACTGATAATTGCAGCACTCCAGTCGGTTCGGGAAGAAGGGGCCACGCGTGCTTTTCTGGAAGTCCGCTCGGGGAACTCGGCTGCACAGGCAATGTATAAAAAATATGGATTCGTAGTAGCTGGTGTCCGCCCGAGATACTACAAGGATAACAATGAGGATGCCGTATTAATGAATCTAGAAGACCTGAACAGCCTGGAGGCTGCATGAGCGCCGAAGAAACGCTAGGCCAAATTAGCAGAGAAGTTTCAACCTGCCAAAAATGCGCGCTGTATCACTCGCGCAAGCTGGCAGTGCCCGGGGAGGGGCCGGCGAACGCGGAAATCATGCTTATTGGAGAGGGACCCGGTTTTCACGAAAATGAACAGGGACGGCCATTCGTCGGCGCGGCAGGGAATTTCCTGAACGAGCTGCTGGCTGAAGCCGGGCTAAAGCGTTCAGACGTGTGGATTGGCAACGTGGTAAAATGCCGTCCGCCCGGAAACCGTGACCCGCTCCCCGAAGAACTTACAGCTTGCGATGAATATCTGGAACGCCAGATTGCCGCTATCAACCCCAAAATTGTCATAACTCTTGGACGGTTTTCGATGGGGAAGTACATGCCTGGTGCGAAGATCAGCTCTGTGCATGGGCAGATGAGGCGCGTGGGTGACAGGTTTGTAATTGCCATGTTCCACCCGGCAGCGGCATTGCACCAGGCGGCATTAAAACCTGCCATCCTGAAAGATTTCGCCCAACTGCCAAAACTGTTGGAGCAGGCGCGTGCGGGGCTAAATCGCTCCCCTTTTATGGCGCCGGAAGAACCGAAAGAAGAACCGAAACAACTCAGCATGTTTTAAAACCAGCCGCATGAAAGGACGCGAACACCATAGTTCGTGACTGGATTGCATGGTGGAAAAGTAATCTGGAGGAAAAATGTCCATAAAAGATATCATCATGGAAAAATTGAAAAACAAAACTGCCCGGATCGCCATCCTTGGCATGGGCTACGTTGGCCTGCCGCTGGCGGTGGTGTTTGCAGAGGCAGGATTTAATGTCACCGGGGTAGACCCGGACAACCGGAAAGCCGGTTCGCTGGTCAAGGGCATCAGCTATATCCCGGATATATCCACGGAACGGCTCGCACCGCTGGTCAAGTCCGGTCGCTTGAAAGCCACCACGGATTTCTCGGTCCTGAAAGATTGTGATGCGGTCAGCATCTGTGTCCCGACCCCTCTGCGGAAGACCGGTGACCCGGATATGTCATTCATCCTTTCAGCAACCGAACAACTGGCGAAATATATGCACAAGGGGATGGTGGTTGTGCTCGAGTCAACGACTTATCCCGGTACCACGCGTGAAATCCTCCTGCCGATGCTGGGGGAAGCCAACGGTTTGAGGGTGGGCCAGGACTGGTTCCTGGCGTTCTCACCTGAACGGGTTGACCCGGGACGTGAAGATTTCACGACCTTGAATACTCCCAAGGTGGTAGGCGGCATCACCCCAACCTGCACCGAAGTGACGGAAGCCTGGTACAGTGGAGCAATCCAGCACATCCATATGGTCTCGTCAGCAGAAGCGGCAGAGATGGCGAAATTGTTGGAGAACACGTTTCGCATGGTCAATATTGGCATGGTAAATGAACTCGCCATCATGTGCGAACGGATGGGTGTGGATGTGTGGGAAGTGATCGATGCGGCAGCCACCAAGCCCTTCGGGTTTATGAAATTCACCCCCGGACCCGGCCTGGGAGGACACTGCATCCCGATCGACCCGCTCTATCTCTCCTGGAAAATGAAAGCCTACCAGTATACGGCCCGTTTCATCGAACTGGCCTCGGAGATTAATACCAACATGCCGCGCTATGTGGTAACCCGCATTCTGGAAGCCATGAATGAGCGAGGTAAAACGCTGAAAGGAGCGCACTGCCTTGTCCTGGGTGTGGCCTATAAACCTGATATAGACGACATACGCGAATCCCCCGCGCTGGATGTGATTGGTCTGCTGCAAAAGAAGGGCGCGACGGTTGATTATCACGATCCATATATCCCCTCCCTGAAGACCCACGAGGGCGCTGAGATGAAAAGCGTGCCGGACCTTATGGTTGCCGTGCAAGCTGCAGACGTGGTTGTGGCCGTGACGAACCACAAGATTTATGATTACCAGGCCATCCTGAAAGCAGCCAAATTTATTTTTGACAGCCGCAATGCGCTGGGGAAATTGGGAAAAGGTAACCCGAAGGTGGAACGACTATAATGGCAAATTATCTAGTCACCGGCGCGGCCGGGTTTATCGGAAGCCGGGTCACCGAAATGCTGATCGACCAAGGCCATGCCGTCACCGGCGTGGATAACATGAACAACGCCTACGACGTCCGCATGAAAGAGTATCGTCTACGGAAATTGCAAGCGCTGCCGGGATTCACCTTCCAGAAACTCGATATTTCTGATCGCGCTGGAGTGGAAACACTCCCGGTGTACGAAGCAATCATTAATTTAGCCGCCCGTGCCGGGGTGCGCGACAGCATCGAGAATCCCTGGGCATTTATGGAATCCAATCTGACCGGGACGCTCAACCTTCTGGAAATGGCGCGCCAGCGCGGGATTAAGAAATTTATCCAAGCCTCCACTGCAGGCATTTATGGTGCCAACCCACCGCTGCCCACGCCTGAGACTGCCGAATCAGACCACCCGCTCCAACCCTACGCGGCCAGTAAGAAGAGCGCCGAAGTCTTGTGTCACTCGTATTATTTCATGCACGGACTGGACATAACCGTAGTCCGCTATTTCACCGTCTATGGCCCGGCAGGGCGCCCCGATATGGTCATGTTCCGTTTCGCCAAGTGGATTAGTGAGGGACAGCCGGTGCATTTATACGGGACGGGAGAACAGTCGCGCGGCTTCACTTACCTCGATGACATTGCGCGCGGCACCATCCTGGCTCTCAAACCGATGGGTTTTGAAATCATTAACCTAGGCGGGCATGAGACCATCACAATTAACCAAATGATTACCATGTTGGAAGAGCTTACCGGAAAAAAGGCTCAGCTAATGAACCACCCTGCCCACAAAGCAGATATTCTTGCCAATTGGGCTGATATCAGCAAGGCGAAACGATTGCTCGGCTGGGAACCTCAGATGGAACTGGTCGAGGGGATGAATCATCTAGTTGAATGGTATCGTGCAGAGCGGGAGTGGGCCAAAGAGGTGGCCACCCCTTGACCATTTTCCAAAAGCTCTCGGCAGTTTGGAAGGAAGACAATCTTCTGCGCCGGATAGTGCGTAACAGCAGCTACTTATTCGGCAGTAACGTGATTTCTGCGGTTTTGAGCTTTGGTCAAACCATCATCGCAGTGCGCCTGATCGGTGTGACCAACTGGGGGCTGGTGGCGATCGTCCAAACCTTTGCATCCAATATCAACCGCTTCCTGTCCTTTCGGATGAGTGAAGTGGTGGTCAAACACCTAGGCCCATCCCTTGCGGAGGAAAAGAAGCAGGAAGCGGCTGCCATGGTCAAGGCTGCCGGCCTGACAGAAGCAGCCATGTCAATCATCGCTTTTCTGGCGGTGGTTGCACTCGCCCCCTGGGCATCCAGGGTTTTTACCAGTGATGCCACAACTGCCCCCATTTTTGTTCTCTATGGCCTTATCATTCTCAGCAACCTGATCTATGAAACCTCCACCGGGGTTTTACAAGCCACTCACCGGTTCGACCACCTTGCCCGCGTCAACCTGATCAACAGCATCATCACCTGTACCATGATTGGAGGAACTTACGTCCTTTACCGGTGGACCGGTCTGATCAAAGCTCCACATCTTCTGGAAGCCATCCTCCTGGCGTATGTTTTGGGCAAAACTTATGTAGGACTATCCCAGATCATATTAGCATGGAGCGAATTGAAGCAAGTTTTAGGTCCGGGATGGTGGAAAACATCGCTGCGAATACTGCCCGGCAAGCCCGCATTGATCTTGTTTGCGCTAAATACCAATCTAAACGGAACGTTGAACCTGCTCTTCCGTGACAATATCCCTCTCTATATGGCAAGTTTGCTATCCGTTACGGCTGTGGGTTATTTTAAGATTGCCATGACATTGACCATCCCCATTACACTGATCCTGGACCCTTTCATTGCACCGACTTATACAGAAATTTCCCGCACGATCGCCAAGTTTCAATGGGATACAACCCTGCGACTGCTGAAAAGAGTTACCATGATCACCGGTGTGGTTGTCCTGGCAATCTGGATAGCCTGGGCGCTGACCGGCTGGTGGATTATCCCCACGATGTATAAGCCGCAAGCCAGCCCCGTCTATCCGCTTCTGTTGATCCTGGTTGCCGGGTATGGATTTGCAAGTACCTTCCAGTGGAACCGACCGCTCTTCCTCTCGCTTGGCAAGGCAGGCTATCCAGTCCTGATAAGCTTGTTGGCAGGGATCATCGAACTTGCCTTGATATTCTCCATGGTGCCGCGCTATGGATACCTGATGATGGCGATTATTCTCTCAGGGTATTTCGTTGTCTCCCAGGGCTTCATCACTATGCGCGGCCTGTTGGAAATAAGGCGGCAGAGATTGGCGGCGACCCTCCAATCATGAAAAT
>JBGOZL010000029.1:0-9701 GCA_041480185.1 Anaerolineae bacterium | reverse complement strand
TTGCGATGGGCGATACGTAAGGTTTGCGAGTTCCTTAACCTGGCAAGCTTCGCCCAACGGCTTTCGGCCGATTATCGTTATTGTTATCATTATTGGCGAAGCGAATTTGAATCATTCTTGCCTTAGAATTTCGGTATTATAGCACAACTTGAGTCATTTTCGTGGATGTCAAACCCCAATATTAATAAAATTCATTTTTTTATCACTGAATGAGGGCACATTTTTGCGCCCCGAATTGTGAATGTAAGGTAGAATTCCATCTGAATGTCCCGCACTCTCAATATCATTACGACGGTTACTCTGGTTATCCTCGCCCTCGCCATTGTTGGTGGGCTGACTTGGGCCAACACTCGTTACGCCAGCCAGCACCCTGGGGAGAAGGATTTTTTCGTCCCCTGGTTGGCGGCGGATACCCTTCTCCACTATGGCAATAGTCCTTATAGCGAACCCGCAGCGCAACGCGCCCAGGTAATTTATTACGGACGCCTTGCGACACAGGGGGAAGATCCCCTGCGGTTAAGCGTCCCCTTCCCGGTCGAACTTTTTTATTTCCCTTTTGCTCTCATTTCAGACTATGCCATTGCTAGGGGCCTTTGGATGACGTGTCTGGAAATTGCGTTGGTTGCCCTGGCTTTCCTTTCTCTCAGATTGACCGGTTGGAAACCAGCACGCGCCCTCTTGCCGATATTCCTTGCATTTTCGATCTTTTGGGTCTACGGGCTGCTCCCCTTGATCAGCGGTAGTGCAGTCATATTTTCCACACTGGCAATTATCGGCTTGCTGCTGGCAATTCGCGACGGGAGGGACGAGATGGCTGGTGCATTGCTGGTTATCCCCTTCTTGCAATTGGATATTTCCCTTCTCCTGGTAATTTTTATCCTTTGGTGGTCTGTCTATCACCATCGTGGTCGCCTCATTGCAGGTTTTTTGATGACACTTACGATTCTCTTGGCAGTCTCGTTTTTCATTTTATCGAATTGGTTTTTGCCATTTATCAAAGGAGTTGTTTCCCATATTACCTATTTGTCAGCCCTCTCACCCAGTGGCATCTTCGCCTCCTGGTGGCCGGTGGTGGGTCCGCGCCTTGGCTGGCTTTTGACCGGTCTCGTTCTGGTTATTCTTTTCATCGAGTGGCGTAATGTTCGGAAAAAGGATTTCCGCCACTTTCTCTGGACTTGCAGTTTGACCCTGGCGATTACGCCCCTCATTGGCATCCCGGTCATCCCCCAGTATTATGATCTACTTTTCTTCCCATTGACCCTTTTCCTGTCCATTTTGGCAGAACGCTGGTCGCGCCCCGGTCGCTGGGGGTTGGCGGCTTTTGTCTTAATTGCCATCATTTTAGGTTTCTGGGGCATTACTGCCGGCTTATTTCTTTCTCATTCCTATGTTGCACTTTCCGAAGTGCTTACTCTGGTTTTTCCCTTTTTGCTCATGGTTGGCCTGTATTGGATGCGTTGGTGGGCAGTTCGTCCCCCGCGTACCTGGAGCGATAGCCTCCCATGACCTGGCGGATTTATCTGCTGCTGGGGCTGCTTGGACTGGCTGTTGCGACATTGGTCGCTGCCCTTCAGCCTTCGCCTGGCTATATGGATGCAGATTATTACTATGCTGGAGGACGGCAACTTGCTTCCGGTCATGGTTTCACCGAACCGTATCTCTGGAACTATCTGGATAACCCAACCGGACTGCCGCATCCATCGAACGCCTATTGGATGCCTTTGGCATCCCTCCTCGCTGCCGCCGGTGCAGTGATTTTTAAATCTGCATCCTGGGTTTCAGGTCGAGTCGGTTTTCTTTTGGTTGCCGCATCGATTCCGCTTGTAACCGCCGCGCTTGCTTGGTCATATTCATCCCGTCGGGACCTGGCTTTCACCTCCGGACTGCTGGCGGTTTTCCCGGCTTTTTATCTGCCTTTTTTGCCGGTGACGGACACGTTCGGTCTTTATATGCTTTTCGGCGGGCTTTTCTTTCTCGTCCTCAATCGCAAATCCTCCGCAATTAACCCTCTGCTTCTCGGTTTACTTGCCGGATTGATGCATCTGACCCGGGCCGATGGCCTGCTCTGGTTGCTGTTCGCATTTTTGGCAGTTTTTTTTGTCTTACTCAAACCGCCTCATCGCAGTTTCTTTTTTATATTCTCATTCTTGCTTCTGACACTGGCCGGCTACCTGTTGGTCATGACCCCATGGTTTATACGTAACTATTCCGTTTTTGGTGCGCCTTTGGCTCCTGGCAGTTCGAAAACGCTTTGGTTCACTTCTTATGACCAATTATTTGGCTACCCGGCAGGTCTGATTACATTTTCAGCTTGGTTGCAGTCGGGCCTGTCCGCCATTTTCCGAGTCCGTCTTTGGGCGCTGGGGCTCAACCTTTCCAATATGCTATCGGTTCAGGGGGAGGTGATACTGATCCCGCTGGTTGGGGTTGGTATCTGGCATTTGAGAAATGACCGGCGCGTGCAATTGGCTGGTGCCGCCTGGCTGTGTATCTTCGCTTCCATGACCTTGGCCTTTCCCTTTGCCGGGGCGCGCGGTGGCTTCTTTCATTCGGGTGCTTCGGTACAAACTATTTGGTGGGCGCTTGCGCCTATCGGTCTCGACCGGCTGATTGCCTGGGGCAGCCGGACGCGCGCTTGGAACCCGGTCCGGTCTGGAACGATCTTCCGTACTGGTCTGGTGGCAATCATTGCGCTTTTAACGGCGGTTATAGTTTACGTTCGGGTCTTGGGTGGGGGAGGTACCCAGCCGTGGGGTCAGGAAAACATTTCGTATAACCGTATAAAAGATGTGTTGTTTTCAGATGGGTTGACTGACCAGTCGATTGTCATGATCGCCAATCCTCCAGGGTTTTATCTGGCTTCTGGCAACCCGGCGATTGCAGTCCCGGATGGAGACATCAACACTCTATTGACTGTTGCAAGCCGCTATGGAGCAAAATACGTGGTTTTGGAAGCAGGGAGCACTCCGGGTGGTTTGATACCTGTTTACGAGAATCCGAAGGGGTGGATGGGTTTGGAGTTTCTGGGAGATGTGGAGGCGGCGCGTGTTTTCCTCGTCCAACCCTGATTCCGCCTTAAGACGGCGGGATTATTTAATTCTTCTAGTCATGGCGTTCGTGGTCCCACTTGTTGTTGCTGCCCTTCAGCGCGTGCCCGGGTACATGGACGCGGCTTATTACTATGCAGATGGAACCCAGTTGGCTTCGGGGCAGGGGTTCCAAGAGCCATTTATCTGGAATTATCTCGATCACCCACAGGGTCTGCCGCACCCTTCGAATGCTTACTGGTATCCAATGGCCTCCCTTGTTGCAGCTTCCGGGATGGCCCTTACCGGGACCATCAATTTTATTTCGGCCCGTATAGGTTTTGTGTTGATGGCAGCCCTGGCGCCCCTGGTTACCATGGGGCTGGCATTCCGAATTACCAGGCGGCGTTCATTGGCGCTGCTTTCCGGAGTACTGGCAGTGTTTTCCGGGTATTATCTGTCGTTTATTGCCACCACTGATAATTACAGTCTCTACTTGCTTGTTGGTGCGGTTTATTTCCTCGTCCTCGATCGGTTGACTCTGCCCAAATCAGTGTTACTGGGCTTTCTGGCTGGCGTCCTTAATCTTGCACGCGGTGACGGGCTGCTCTGGCTTCCATTGACGCTGCTGGCTGTTTCGGTCATAACCTATCGCCAGTCTTCCGCTTCTCCCATTTACACACGAATTTTCCGTTCCATCGGTTTCGGTTTTTTGAGTCTGGCAGGGTATTTGCTTGTGATGGGAGCTTGGATGGTTCGCAACCTTTCTGTTTTTGGTTCAGTCCTCCCTCCCGGCAGCGGTTACACCCTTTGGATGACGAATTACAATCAGATATATTCCTTTACCCCTGAGATTTTCACCTTTCAGTCCTGGATGGCACAAGGATGGCAGGTGGTATTAAAAGTGCGTGCAGAAGCCCTTTTACAAAACATGAGCACAGCCTTTTTTGCTCAAGGCTTGATAGTTTTATTTCCTTTGATGGTGATCGGGATATATCATTATCGGCGCATGTTTCGTGTCCAGGTGGGGATGTTGGCCTGGTTTCTTCTGCTTTTTTTTGAGAGCTTGCTGTTTCCCTTTGCCAGCGTAAACGGTGGATTTTTCCACGCTGGGACAGCATTCCAACCATTATGGTTCGCGCTTGCCCCGGTTGGCCTGGAAATCCTGTTGGTCGGCTTTTCAAAAAATAAAAACCTGCTTCCCCAAAAGGCGACCCTTTTCCAGTTTTCTCTGGCGGTCGTTGTGATTGTATTTAGCGCGATGCTTGTCAAAATTCGTGTCATCGACACCGGGTGGAACGAGGGCGAATATCTCTATCAAAATGTGGATAAATTCCTTGTGGACCAGGGTGCCCACCCCGGAGAGATCGTCATGACGCGTAATCCACCTGCTTATTTCATAATGACCGCCCGG
The DNA here is from genome assembly GCA_041480185.1 of Anaerolineae bacterium. Lineage (GTDB taxonomy): Bacteria > Chloroflexota > Anaerolineae > Anaerolineales > Villigracilaceae > UBA877. Next base: position 5,261 of record JBGOZL010000029.1, on the reverse strand, counting down.
CAGGCAGTTGTTGTTCCTTATGGTAATGTTCAAACACTCCTTGACGCTGCGCGGAAATATAATGTTGAGTATGTAGTCTTGGAACGCAGGGGGACGATCGATGATCTGGCAAATTTATTTGCTCACCCCGAACAATATCCTGCTTTTGACTACCTTGGAATGCTCGATGAAACCATTATTCTCCATGTCAATTCAACTCGGTAAAACGCTGATGGCTAGACGCACTTGGCTAATTCTTATTCTGGCGACCTTGGTTAGTATCTGCGCGTATTTGGCATTTAGTGGTATCTCATACCGCATCGGGTTCCCATTGGATGATTCTTGGATCCATCAAACCTTTGCCCGTAATCTGGCTTTGCGCGGGGAGTGGTCATTTATTCCGGGACAACCCTCGGGTGGTTCTACAGCTCCACTTTGGTCTGCGTTGTTGGCGGTTGGTTTTTTGCTTGATCTTTCCCCCTACATATGGACCTTTTTCCTTGGTGGACTCTTGCTTTTTTGCCTCGCATTTTTTGCCGAATTAACCATGCGTACCTTGGTTCAGGAATATCATGGATTGATTCCATGGGTGGGATTGTTGGTTGCATTTGAATGGCATTTGGTCTGGGCATCCGTTTCGGGGATGGAGACAATCTTGCATGCGTTGATCGCGTTTATCTTGTTGATGTCACTGATCAAAAGATCTTCTTACTGGTTGTTGTTGGGGGCATTAGCAGGAATCAGCGTATGGGTGCGCCCTGATGGTGTTACTTTTTTGGGACCGATAATTCTTTTTATTCTTTTCTCTTTGCTGAATTGGAAAATGAGGATGCGCGCCCTCTTTTCAGCAATCTTCGGGTTTGCCATATTCTTTTTACCGTATTTGGTTTTTAATTTAGTCCTTGCCGACACTGCCTTCCCGACAACATTCTATGCCAAGCAGGCGGAATATTCTAACTGGCAGGCTGGTCTGATATTGCAGCGGATGGGTGAAGGTGCCTTGCAGCTATTGACCGGTGGGGGGATCATCCTCTTGCCGGGTGCATTGATTACTTCCTGGTGGTCAATTCGAAATAGAAATTGGGGATTTATTTCTGCGATTCTATGGGTGGTCGGCTACGTTGGTATTTACTTGTTTCGTTTGCCTGCATATCAGCATGGCCGCTACCTTATGCCCGTCATGCCCATCTATTTTTTTATTGGTTTATTTGGTATGTATCTGGTTTATTTGAAGTGGAACTCCCAAAAACGAGTTTGGTGGTTGATAAAGACCGCTTGGGGAAGCGCGCTTGCATTGGTTTGCGTTGTATTTTGGATTTTGGGAATGCAATCTTATAGCGCGGATGTTCGCATAATCGAATCAGAGATGGTTGATACAGCTAAATGGGTGGCAATCCACATCCCGGGGGATGCACTAGTCGCTACTCACGATGTTGGCGCCTTGGGATATTTTGGGAATCATAAATTAGTGGACATGGCTGGACTGATCTCACCTGAAGTCATTCCATTTCTTCGTAATGAAGCCGCATTGACGAATTATTTGAACTCGAAAGGGGTGAGCTACCTGGTCACCTTCCCGGATTTTTATCCGCTCCTCACTTCGGGTTTGCAGCCGGTTTTTTCAACCGGCGCACCTTATTCGCCAGCTCAAGGTGGGACGAACATGGTGGTATATCGCTGGTCGGGTCCGTAGATTGTTTTCACCGCAGGTCTTTGGTTTCTCCTTATGGTGTAATGGCAACTCCTTTGCGCCTTAAATTGTCGCCTGGGGTCACCTGTGCTATACTCTGTTTGATACTGTTCATGGCAAGAGTTTAATGGAAGAAATCACAATCGTCGTCGTCGATGATCACCCATTATTCCGGCAGGGGGTTGTCAATACGCTATCCCTTGAGCCTGGGTTTAAAGTTGTTGGTCAAACCGCCAACGGTGCAGACGCATTGGCGATGATTCGAACACTACACCCGCATATTGCGATAGTTGATATTAATTTACCCGGAATGAACGGCCAGCAAATTACGCACCAGGTCGTCCAGGATAAACTCTCAACGCGTATTGTCCTGTTGACCGCTTATGATGACCACGAGCAAATAATCCACGCAGCCTTGGCAGGCGCGGCCGCTTATTGTGCCAAGGATATAGATCCTGTTCGGCTTATCCAAACCGTTAATGAAGTTGTCAATGGAAAATATGTTATAGAAAACCATGTTTTTAGTCAAAACGAATTGGAGCATTGGCTTGATGGGGAGATGGAGATCGCCCGCCGTCTTTATAGCGAACCGGGGAGCCCATTCCACCCATTGTCTGATCGCGAAGCAGAAGTCCTTTCATACGTGGTAAAGGGCATGAGTAATAAGGAGATTGCTGCATCTCTGGGCATTAGCCACCAGACGGTAAAAAATCACGTCACTTCGATATTGCGCAAGTTTGGTGTCGAGGATCGCACCCAAGCCGTTGTATTTGCACTCAAACGGGGATGGGTAAAATTGAATGATAATGTCTCTCAGGAGTGAACTATGACAGCAACCGAATTATCCCCAACGACAACCGCTGTAGAAGATCCCCATGCATTAATACAGTCCGAGATGGATGACACTAATCGTGCCTTAAAGGAAATTACCTTGATGCTGGAACAAAGCCGCGTTGAGGTTGGGAAACTGACCCAGCGCAATGCCGCAGTAACCGCAAATTTGCAGCAGATTCAAGGTCAAATTGGGAAAATTCCGGGCGAAGAAGTTCGCACTGTTTACGATGCTGCCATGGAAACCCAGCAACGACTATTCGTGATGCGCGGCCAGCTGGAAAAATTGCAGGGCGATCAGGCCCACTTGGAGAGGTACATTGGCATGTTGGATCGCCTTAAAAATGCGGTCAGCGCTGGTGGAGATACAGGGAAGAGCGATCGGAGCGCTTCATCAAATGTGGAAATGCTTGTTAATGTACAGGAAGCCGAACGCCAACGCCTGTCACGCCAGATGCATGATGGCCCTGCCCAGTCACTATCGAATTTTATTTTGCAAACTGAAATTGCAATGAGGCTGTTCGATATCGATCCAGTGGAGGCTCGAAAGGAACTGGGTAATTTAAAAGTTGCGGCGATGAGTACATTCCAAAAGGTACGCAATTTTATTTTTGAACTCCGCCCGATGATGCTCGACGATTTGGGTCTTGCTCCCACTCTCACCCGATATGCTGACATGTTCAAGGAACAGGCCGGGGTGGAAGTAAGTGTCACCGTTACCGGTAGCGAACGCCGGATGGAGTCTTATGTAGAAGTGATGGTTTTCCGGGCCATGCAGGAATTGTTGAGTAATGCTGTCGACCAGAACCAGGCCACTCTGGTTAAAATCCAATTGGATATGGGGAACATCGCAGTGAAGTTGTCCGTGGATGACAATGGCAAAGGCTTTGATACAGATGCCCCTGGCAAGGATGAGAATTTGGGTTTGAAACTAATTAAAGAACGCACCGAAATGCTTGGAGGGACGTTTGAAATCAACAGCTCTCCAGGGAAGGGTGCCAGGGTTACTTTGTCTATTCCGCTCCACAGTTGACACCGAAGAATTGCAAGGTATCTGTAATTAATATTTCTAGTCTCTTGAACTGAACTGATTTATAATACCGGTATCTCTGAATTGGCATTCAGCGAAATCCAAAACGGAAAGGAGGTGAAATCCAATGTTATTCGCCCCGAAAGAAAAAGGTCAAGGCCTTGTTGAATATGCTTTAATCCTTGTTTTGGTTGCTGTCGTTGTAATTGCTGTTTTGTTGATCCTCGGCCCAGTCATCGGCAATGTATTTAGCAAGATTAATAACTCCCTCACGTCCGTTCAATAAACGTTATTACATTCACTTGGATGACAAATGGTACTCTGGGTAACAGAGTACCTTTTGCTTATGTTTGAGGCAAATGGTAAGTTAAAAATAACTGTAAAGTTACTGTAATGAATTTTTCATGTATCCTTAAACGAAATGGTATATAATGCCATTATCTCTGAATTGGCAATCAGGGAAATCCAAAACGGAAAGGAGGTGAAACCCCATGTTATTCGCCCCGAAAGAAAAAGGCCAGGGCCTGGTCGAGTATGCTTTGATCCTTGTTTTGGTTGCTGTCGTTGTAATTGCTGTTTTGTTGATCCTCGGCCCCGTCATCGGCAACGTGTTCAGCAAGATTAATAACTCTCTCACATCGGTGCAATAGGTGCCCCCTTCATCGCTTTGATGACAAATGGTACTCTGGATAACAGAGTACCATTTTTATTTATAGAATTGACCTCCAGGCATTTTAATGGATTCTTTGGAGGCAGGAAAAGGGGGAGCGAGTTGAACTTTTACTTAACAATTATACAGGTCAATATTTTCAAGTAAATTTCTATGTGGATCAAGTCCCACTTTGGGCAGTTTCCCGGCATTGCACTATAATTGAATAATCTATCCATTGAAATATTATGCTCCCGACAACCAATTGCTGCACATCGGGAAGGGAATAAATGAAACTCGACTCCATTACTCTCCACCATTTGAGCATGCCTTTGGTATCCCCCTTTGAGACTTCCTTTGGGCGGACGGTCAACCGCGAGTGCATCCTGATTGCCATCCAGTCTGAGGGGTTAACTGGTTTTGGTGAATGTGTGGCTGATCGAGATCCGGGATATTCCTATGAAACAACCGGAACCGCCTGGCATATTTTGAAAGATTTTATTGCCCCCCTGCTGCTCGGTCAAAATATTATGGACGCGGGTGATTTTCAAGCTTGTGTAAAACATATCCGCGGGCATCATTTGGCAAAAGCTGGAATCGAGATGGCGCTCTGGGATTTGCGTGGCAAACTTGAGGGTCGTTCGCTGCGGGAGATGTTGGGAGGGATCCACCATCGTGTGCAGGTGGGGGTGTCGATAGGGTTGCAACCCTCCCCTGCAGTCCTTGTGGAAACCGTTCAGAACTACCTAGCAGCCGGTTATGGACGCATAAAAATTAAAATTAAACCCGGACGTGACGTGGATGATGCCTCCGCGGTGCGCGCCGCGTTCCCGGCTATTAAACTCCAGGTGGATGCAAATTCTGCATATACATTGGGCACCTGGGAAACCTTAAAACCCTTGGATCTTCTTAATCTGTTGCTCATAGAACAGCCGCTTAACGAAGACGATATCTGGGATCATCGCAAACTACAAAAGGAGCTTCGCACACCGATTTGTTTGGATGAGAGCATCATATCTCCCCGCCATGCTCGATATGCCCTGGAGATGGAAGCTTGTAAAATAATAAATATCAAGGCGGGG
>JBGOZL010000028.1:0-10059 GCA_041480185.1 Anaerolineae bacterium | reverse complement strand
CGCAGCATCGCCGCTCCAACCGCCGCCGCAGGGCCCCCAGCCATCATCAAGACGATCCAGGCCACGTCTGGTCCGAACCGTCCAAGCAGCGGCCCCATAACGTCGGACACGGTTTCGGGGGTATAAGGGAACCCGCGCCCGCTCACCGCCCAATAGACCCCCAGCGCGGCGTAGATTAGCGACCATGCCACTGCCGCGTAAGGCGCCCAGCGCTGCCAATCGCAGACCCATCTACCACGAGCGGGCACTGCTTTGGCTGTTATGCGTATGGTTCTCCCTTTACTACCACCAATCTGCTTGCTTAAATCGTCATCTTGTATCATATTTTCTTCCTTTCAAATCTATGCAGATCAAGGTCTTACGCTTAGACTGTTTGCCAATCCCCGAATGAATGACCAATTGCGAAAATCTACTGGCTTCGCCTGGATTACCAGCCTGATAAACAATTTCTGCCATAATTTCAAACGCATGATATCCAATTATCCTCCAAAAAAACCCACGCTGACTGGCTTATTAAATGGTGCAGCCTTAAGCGCAGGTGGCAAATAATTATCGACGCTCGCATGCTTCTCTTTGAAGCTCATCCGGTTGGGATTTTAGGGCGGCTTTGCAAGTTGAGTATCCACGGAGATTGATAGCCCCTTAAAACTATGCTGATCGCTCTTGGTGAGTTTCAAAGCGGTGAAAAAATAAGCTACCTGCATACGACTCAATGCCTGCTTATTCTTTTTAATAAATTTGACTGCAGACGGATGCCATCCCACGATCATGGGCGCGCCAACCACCACAGCATGATACCCATCAACAGTCTTAACATCGTTGATCTGGCGAACTTCCACTTTAGCGGTGTTCTTGCCCAACTCTTTTGCGATGACTTGTGCTACTTCGGCTGTAGATCCCGCATTGGTTGCATATGTAACTAAAATTTTCTACATTTGTTTCTCTCCTTTTTTGTATATTTTGACCACAATTTCCTTTTTTTGCATCTGATCAAAATTACAACATCCACGCTTCGCTGGGTTTATTAAATTGGACTAAATAATTCTGCCTAGTTTGGAGCATTTCGAGAAGCTCGAGCAGGTAGGATTTTGGTAACCCTGGAGAGAGGTAGACTGCCCCGCGAAACAGGTCCTTGTCATCTTTCAAAATTCCCTCCCATCGCGCTTGAGCGACGATGTCCTGGTAATCCGTCCACATGTATATACCAATCGTCACCCACACATTGTTTGGGATGGGGTAATCATCCAGCACACTTAATGACTCAGCGATCGTTTCAGGGGTTTCTCCCGGCGCACCCAGCATCAAAGAAGCGCTAAAGGGAATCTTCGAGCGGATCAATGATTCTAAGGAATGGCGGACCTGCTTAACTGTATAACCGCGCTTCATGGATTTGAGCATGCCTTCAGAAGCCGATTCTATTGCCAAGTTTATGTAGAAACAACCAGAATCCTCCATCAGGTGACAGAAGTCATCGGTGACGTCCACGGGTCGCAGATCTCCGGTCCCCCATTGAAATTCAGCTTTCTCCGCAATCAGGGCTTTACATATAGCTTCCGCTTGCTGGCGGGGAGCGTTGAAATTGTTATCGCAAAACATAACTTTACGGCTGTCTGTATTCCGGGCGATGTAGCGGGTTTCCGAAAGGACCCGTTGTGGTGTTTTCAAGCGGTAACGCTTGCCTTCCAGCTTACTATACGGGCAGTAGGTGCAAGAGAAGGCGCAGCCGCGCTTGGTGAAGATGGCAGGGGTGATTTTTCTCTCGGCATAAGGCTGCCAATCGACGAGATCATAAGCGGGTAGAGCCTGCCGGTTTAAATCCTGGACTGGGCAAGGCGAAATAGAATGGTAACCATCACCCTTCCTGAAGGCGCAGCCGGGTATCGAGTAGGTATCCCCACCCTCTTCCAGCTGTTTTAAAAACAGTGAAAATGATTCTTCCCCTTCACCCCGGATGCCGTAATCCAAATCCAGATACTCCAGCCAATCACGGGCATAATAGTTGAATCCAGGGCCACCCAGGACGATCCGGGAATTCGAGTTTCGCCGGACTATATCGGTTATCTCCTTCACCTGCGGTCGTAAATCAGTATGTCGGGTACCCAGTGGCGCATCTATAACCAATTCATCATCGAACACCAGGCGGATCGAGACCCCGATGACATCCGGTTGGAAATCATCTAGCCGGGTGGTGAGCTCACTTTCCAGGTCATTGGCAAACATGCGCTCATAAATCTGGACCTCATGTCCGGCCTCACGGACTGCTCCCGCCACATAGACTGGTCCAGTTGGGGCTGCGGGCAGTGTATTGGACGAGATGATGAGTACTTTCATTTTAGAAACCTCTTCCACTAAATCTTTTTCGGATGGAACCTGTTGACCAGTTTCTTCTTATTCAAAATCGAGAATTCTACTGATTCTAAATAATCCATGGAAGGGCAATCTGTTATCTTCACCACACGCCTTCCGCCCTCAATTCTTCCATAGCAGATTTGTGAATCTCGATCAGCTGGGTGATGTCCTCGTCTGAGTGCGCGGTGCACATGAACCCATGGTGGGGTGGTATATGCAACCCATTCATGCGGTACAGCAGCCTCAAGCCGGTACTTGCTGCAGGGTCGCCCTGGCGTGCCTCCCGGACGCTCTTCACCGGTCCACGTAACGCGTGCATCCAAAACATGGATCCAACGCCTGTTGCAATAGCCGAATAGTCCCGTTCCTGGGCAAACCGGTTGATCTCGGTTCGAAAACGGTCACCCATGGCGTTCAACCGTGCATATAGATGTGGTTCCTGGCTTAAGCGGCGCAGGACAGCAGTCCCGGCCGCGGTAACCAGTGGATTTCCATTGAATGTTCCAGCCATGAGGATTGAGCCCGGTTCAGTGTCGTATTCCATCAATCGCATGGCCTCGGCAGTTCCACCCAGTGCCCCAAAGGGAAGACCACCGCCAGCAATCTTGCCGTAGGTACTCACATCTGGTATTACTCCGTAAAACTCCTGAGCTCCGCCTGGAGACAAACGGAAGCCGGTGATCACTTCATCAAAAATGAGGAAGGCACCGATCTCCCGGGTAATCCTGCGCAACTCTACGAGAAATTCCTTGTCAGCCGGTATTGTGCCAGCCGCGCCTTGCACGGGCTCGATGATCACGCCCGCCAGCCGGGAAGCATAGCGAAGGATCTTGTCGAATGCCGCCGGGTGATTGAAGGGCAAGACAATTGTGTCCTTCCACGCTCCCTCGGCAAGCCCGGGGCTCTCGGGGATTGCAGTCGGATCCTCGACTGGTCCAAACTGGTCAGCATTCGGCCCCGGCCGACCGAAGCTGACAGCCAGAAGATCATGAGTTCCGTGATACCCGCCCTCGAATTTCGCAACCAGGGGCCGCCCTGTCGTGGCACGTGCCAGCCGAAGGGCGTACATGGTAGCCTCGGTGCCCGAGTTGCAGAACGTCACCTTTTCTACACCTGCCATGTTGCAAAACAGCTTGGCAAACGCATATTCGTACTCGTGGCATTGTCCGTATGAGGTCCCGCGCGGCAACGCCTCCCTGATCGCTAATTCGACCTCGTCCGGGGCATTCCCGAGGATCATGGTCGAGAAGCCAAGCATGAAGTCCAGGTACTCATTGTCATCCGCGTCCCACATCCTGGCACCTTTCGCGCTCTTAACCACCATGGGAAAAGGATCAGCCAGCCGGAAGAGGCTCCCTACACCTGCCGGCATGACCGTGCGGTTTTCCTGCCAGATCGAAAGTGACTTTGGGCTCCTGGTCCGTATCTCGTCACGGTAGGTGTTGAGAAGCCTTTCTATCGTTTCCTTGTCAGCCATTACATGCTCTCCTTTCAACGGGTTGGAATCATCGCCTTCGCTAACATTTATGATTCTCGCCTAGACCTTACCTAGATTTATCTGATGGTTGTTTTGTCTACTGCCCACCATTGCGTACCCACTCAAGAGTGAGCTTCAGCACATTTAACAACGGCTCCATGGTTAGAATTTCCGGACGATCCCACTTCTGGTGATAGAAGGCCACTTGTTGTTGAGGCACCTTGAAGGGAAGCAGGGTCAAGGCCTTTAGGCCGGCCTGGCTGAACGAGCCCGCGTCGCTCCCAACTCCCAAGAAAGCGGAATTCACCTTGAAGGGGACCCCAGCGCGCTCTGCCGCTGCGACCACGCTTTTAACCATCTCTGGGGAATTCTTCACAGTGCCGTTCACGTCCGAGGTGAGGATGGCAATTTCCGGATGGGCGATCGTCTCGAAATTGAGCAGCCGCGCGTCCAGGCGTTTCAGCTCGTCCAGGTGGCGCTCCACGTAACGCCGCGAGCCGCGCAGTCCTGCCTCCTCACTACCGAAGGATATGAACCGGATTTCCGTGTCAGCAGGAATATAGGAGGGGTTTTTCACCAGGAACCTGCACATTGCCACCGCAAGAGCGCTGGCTGAGAGATTATCCGCCGCGCCTGGCACGGTTCCTCCGTTCTTCTTTCCCCTGGTAAAGAACATAGAAAAGATAATGGAAGGCACGATCGGATAGGCGAGCATGACCCATCCCAGTGTTCCGATACGGATCGTGGCAGCATCGCCTGTTATCATGCCCGTCAGCTGGATGGTGCTCATTGCCAGCATGGCCAAGGATCCGATGAATCCGGTCGCTGCGAGGATATAGAATCCGTAACCAAGGAAACGAAGCCAGGTGTTTTCGGGAGCGCTGTCATGGTGGCCACTCAGAATTAGCAGTCGCTTCACATTTTTGGTCCCGGGCTTGCGCAGCGTGCCGATAATATTGACTGACAGTTTCTTTTTGAAGAAGGGATCAACCAATTCTAGCATGAGGATGAACTCGAATATAAATGGCAATGGCGAGATGAGGGAGAACGCCAGGGCAGCAATGGCGGTCAGCCAGGGTGAGATTCCCGTAAAGCGACCCATGGAGATATTCAGCAGGGCGGCTACCAGCATGAAGAGTGCACTTATGGGATATGCACCCAAGAAGGCCCCCGGGGCAAGGGTAAATTCCTCAAAGACTACATTCCCGGCACCCAAGTGCGAATCTAATTCCTTTTTGATAATAGCAGCCCGTTCCCGTTCCTGGGTGCTGCCTGGCAAACCGGGACCCACCTCGGTGCAAATCGTTTTAACGATATCAAAGGCATAGTGGGCATCATTGTCCGTAATTATCTCTGGCATTGGACGGTCCTCTCTTAATATATTAAGTATTCACTCATTTTTGTATACAACCATTCTCGTTCCAAACACCAAACAGGATAGCCGGAGACTTCCAAAAAGGTGGGCACAGTATTTCATGAAACAAGATGCCCAACTAAGGTTTTAGGTTACGAGGCCATTCGCACTTATTTGAGCTCACCCTTTGCTGATAGCCGCTCCAGGATCGACAAGATTTTCCCTGTCTTCACGTCTCAACCTTATCGGTTGGATGCGCAAGAGGACGATGGCCAGCGCCATCATCCATATCATGTAACCGTAGGCATTGATGCGCTCCCCCGCCCCGATCCACTGTAGAGCCTGGTTGGCTGCAATCCGGGGAACATCAAAGAAAGGCAATGCACCAATTACACCAATTAAGATGAGGATCAGGAGGGTCCCGTACGAGTAGAAACCGAACCACTTGCCGTCTGCACTGGCTCCGAAGCCTATCGTCAACAGAATCAAGAGCGCGCCCGCACCACCCGCGAGAATGGAATGCATCACATTAGCAAGTGTTCCCAGAGCCTCAGCGGGGTGCATCGGGAAGAAGTTCGCCACCATGTCGACCACTCCGAATGCGACCAGCAAGCCTGCCGTGATGCGTAGACTGCGTTTTTGGTCAGCGGACATCCAAACCCCCACTGCAAAGGCGATCTTCAGTACACTATAGATGATGTCAAGTGGAACCACGAATGGTCTAGTCGGCGCACCAATTGCAGACAGCCCGCTGATGGGCTGAAAGGGGTAGTTGTAGCCCTGATAGCGTAGGGATGCGAAGATGTCGGTACCCAGCCAAATCAGCGAAGACAAGATCCCGCAGACGAGCAAGATCTTTCGTATCATCAGGTGGAGGGTCACGGCTGATCCAACTGTCCCATTAGAACCAGCGATTAACGTTCTCATGTTTTTTTCCTTACCGCGCAACCCCGACTTTATATAAGTGATGGGCGCCAGAGATTAATAATGGCGGAGTAACCCTTCCCGATCCGGGTGTACTCGATCGGGCCTCAGCCTGTCTTGATCCCTTTGTTAAGGTCGGGATCATTTTCACGTGTACGCGGCGTCTTATAGCAGCTTCAAACTGAAGGGCCAGCGGACCTGTGTTCAGCCAGGACAACTGGCGACTTGGTGAGGCTTCACGCCAGTCTGGCTCCCTGTTGTGGCAGATGTCAATCAATAGCATTGGACGGATTGGCGACGAACGAAATGACCGGACTCTCGCTCGCGCCGGTCATAGCAAGCCGCCACTAGTCATCCGCTTTACCAAGTCCATACCCGCTCTCGATCAGCTCCACCAACCGTCGTGTGAAACGAGCCGCTGGAGCCCCGTCGATGACATCGTGGTCGAACACAACTGTCAGGTTGAGGATCTCGCGCGGCTCAATCCGACCTTCCACTATAGCTGGCTTCCAGGAAGTGCTACCCACCACTAGGTCAAGCGTGTGCCGGGTTGCCTCCAGCCCCCAACCGCTATGACCCTTACCAAACATCCCTACCGCTGTAATACCAACGGTTCCTTGCATGGACACGGGGATCGTCGGATCACGACGAGTCGCCATACTGAGTATAGCCTTGACCAGGTTGGACAGCGGCCAAGGAAGCAACATGGCAGACCGGAACCAAGAGGGCATCTCACTGGTCGGAGATACTGGTGTGGACTGTACCGAGCGGATCTCCTGGTGGATCTCCCGGTATGACTTGTGGTTGGCACCCCGAATGACATGCCCCGTCAGGGTGCGCGTCTCTCCAACCTGCCGTTCGACCATCAACCCAACGTTCACATCATCAAACAATATGAATTTTTTGCGCCCTTTCAGGTAGGCCTGCACTGCCTTGTCTTCATCCACTGCACAGGCCAAGCAGTAGGTCAGAAAACCGGTGAAGGAGAGCGTCTCACCGGTGTGCACTTTGTGCTCGGCGATGAAACGTCGGGAAATTGTCACGTCCACTTCCAGCAGGCCAAACATGCTATGGGTCGGCCTCGGCAGGTCGAGTATATTTAGCCAGGTGCGGCGCCCCGGTGTGAGGTCGACGACATGATAGGGTATTGTTTTGGAATTCATCATTTGGTGTCCTCCATCTGGGTGGTTGAGATCGGAGATTTTCGCAAAGTTTGAAGGATCAGCCCTGTGCGCAGGAAAACCCATATCCCAGCGAATCCGCCACATATCTGGGCAATCCAGGAAAGGTCGGGCATAAAGAGATTCATAAATCTGAGCAGACCTTTGGACCGCAGGTATCCCAAGATACCCAGCAACGATAAGTTCGGGATCAGCGGTAGCAGGATATGCCGCCCCCACATGCATCCAACGCCGGTGCGAATAGCCGGGTCACGGTGCCAACGACTAACCAGCCGTAGGGTGGAGAAGACGCCCATGACCTGGAGAAGGGGGACCAGCGGCAGTAGGCGCATTACCCACTGGATAAAGTCCAGCTTGATTGGAGCGGGCAGCCGGCCAGCGAGCAAGGCGGTTACGCCCATCCCAACTTCCTCCAGGATGGGGGGCAACCCATAAGGGTCGGCGTTTAGGAGAAGGACCACGCCTCTCTTCTGCCCCGGCAGGAGCGCCATAAAAGCGGAAAAGTCTGGAACGTTACCGCTGTGCGAGAAGGTTTTCGTTTGGCCCAAGTCTATTTCGAACCATCCCATACCATACTTTCCCGCCGAGATGCCAAACGTAATATATTCCTTCACCCCGCGATGCAGCTCGTCGATGCCTGCCCCTGACAAGATCTGCACATCCCCATAGCGGCCGGCATTGAGATGAGCGATAAGGTAGTGCGCCATGTCTTCAGAGCTGGAGATAAGCTGACCGGATGGAAGTGAACCACGCGAGATAGGCAGATTGGGCGCAGGGAAGGGGAGACTAAACCAGTGGCGGTGGCCCATCGCCAAGCCCTTTCGTTTCGCCACTGCCTTTGATGTATAGCTGTGGCGCATTCCCAGCGGGCTAAAGATATGGTTTTGAATGTATTCGGCGTACGGTTCACCACTGGCGACCTCGACGATCAGCCCTAATATGTTGTAATTCAGGTTGCTGTACTCGCACTTCGAGCCGACCGGGCGGGTGATTTTGAGCGTTGACAAGGCCCGCACCTGGTGCTCAGTGGCATATGGGCTATCGTCGAAATCAGCCAGGGCAAGCTCCCCGGGCAACACAGGCAGGCCACTGGTCTGGTTGAGCAGGTGACGCACCGTCATTTGAGCAGACGCCCGGGGGTCCGCCACGCGGAACCAGCGCAGGTAGCGTTGAACCGGGGCATCCAGCTCGACCTTACCGGCTTCCACCAGCTGCATCACCGCCAGGGCAGTGAATGATTTTGTTAGCGAGCCGATAAAGAAAGGTGTCTGAGGGGAAGGCGCTTCGCCACCCGGGCGAGCCCGGCCAAAGCCGCGCAGATGCACGATCCGGTCGCCTTCGACGATGGCGAGTGAACCACCAGGGATGTTCAGGCGATGCATTTGCTCTTCGATATAGGCATCAATGGCAGCCTGGGATCTGCTCCTGGAGACAGGTTTCACCGAACCGGTTTTAGCGAACAGGGTGTGGATCACGGCCAGCACAGCACCGACGATCAATGAACCGAAAAGGAGTCGTTTTTTGTTCATAGGCGGTCATCCCTGTTAAGATTTAAAGCATTCGGCAACTGCCGGTGATATTGAAAACTCGATTGCATGGAATGCGAAGTATTTTTCAAGGAGTGTAAACTAGGCATGGTGTCCATAATCATTAGAATAGGTTTTCCGTTCCTGGCGCAAATGCCAAAGAGTATCGAACTGTCAGGCGCTACCTGGATTTGCAGGTGACAAGAAGTTCCTGACCACCTTAAGGACTTCTGCGGGCCGCTCATCCGGCGCATTATGGCCAGCGCGCTCGATGATCTCCAGGCGAGTGTTGGCTATTCCAGTTGCAAGCGAGGCTTGATGTTCAGGCGGAAACTGGAAGTCATCACAACCTGCCAACACCAGGGTGGGCACTTTGATCTCGCCGAGTCGATCCATGACCGTCCAACCCTTCAGTAGCTGACCGAACCCAAAGATGAGCGCTTCGGGTCGCATCTTTACGCGTAACCCCGAGACCAGCATGTGTACCACTTGCAGTAGGTTGCGGTGGTGATAGTAGGCTTTGCCAAACTTCATCATGGCCGGAAACATTTCGTTGGGCGCGATCTGCCCATTGAAGAAGCGGCGGGCGATATTCACCGTATCTGGGCTGAACCCACGCTGCGCCAGGGTATTCGGCGCGTTCTCCTGTGCCCACCGGCTGTCGCCGCATGTATCGATCAGTAGCAGGTGAGACAGGTTTTTGGGATAGCGCAGCGCGTATTCCAAGGCGACCATTCCACCAAAGGAATGCCCAAGCACCGCCCACTTTTCAAAACCTAGAGCCTGACGCAGCGCGTCTGCATCTGCGGTCAAGTTCTCCCACGTCATTGATGAGACTTCTGCCCCCTGGGAGCGGCCATTGCAGCGATGGTCATAGAAGACCAGCGTGAAATGATCCGCACAGGGCCGGAACGGCAGCATGGATATGTGATCTGCACCAGGGCCGCCATGCATGAGTACCAACGGATATCCGTGCCCGATGACTTTCACAAACAGGGAGACTCCTCGGATCGACATGGTTGCCATTGACTACTCCTCTTGGAAACATCGCACTGAGCTGCGCCTAACAATCGGGTTCAGCTGCTGCCGGACAAACAAGACAGTTTCAATCATACGATATTTTCTCTGGCAAGGCAACAACGATACCCCGAGTAGTAGCAGGCAGTCGGGCGCAAGTGTCGTTGTCGCAGAATTAAACAAGGAGACAGCTGATTCAACTGCCTTCGCTCTATCTATGCTCCGGAATGG
>JBGOZL010000027.1:0-10087 GCA_041480185.1 Anaerolineae bacterium | reverse complement strand
ACCAGTGTGCTAGGCAAAGCTGAAAACAACTTTGCCAAGGTGGTGGCCTGGTATGACAACGAGTGGGGTTACTCTGTCCGGACAGCCGACCTGGCAGCGCTATTGGCGAAATCGCTCTAGATAATCTGGAGATAGGAATCAGGGATCCAGGATTTTAACAGCCTGCCTCCCTGATTTCCTTATATCCTGCAAAGGTGGAAAATCATGGAAAAAATGACCGTAAAAGACATCGACCTGAAGGGCAAGCGGGTGCTGATGAGAGTGGACTTCAACGTCCCGATGGAAGGCGGTAACGTCACTGACGATAAACGCATCAAAGCCGCACTACCGACGATCAATTATGTGCTCGAGCAGGGAGCCTCCCTGATATTGATGAGTCACTTAGGTCGACCGAAGGGTGGGTTCGACCCGGAATTCAGCCTGAAAGCGGCCGCCAAGGTATTAGCAGATCTTTTAGGCGTCCCGGTTCAGATGGCACCCGACTGTGTGGGCCCTGAAGTAGAAAAGATGGCGAAAGCGCTCAAGCCGGGGGACGTGCTCATGCTGGAGAATACCCGTTTCCATCCAGAAGAAGAAAAGAACGATATTGAATTGGCCAGGAAAATGGCTTTACTGGGCGACGTATACGTCAACGACGCCTTCGGATCCGCCCACCGCGCCCATTCCTCCACCGAAGCGGTAGCGCACCTGCTCCCGGCTGTTTCCGGGTTCCTGATGGAAGAGGAACTCGAATACCTGGGACGAGCCACGTCCAACCCCGAACATCCTTACATCGCCATTTTGGGCGGCGCAAAGATCAGCGATAAAATCCTGGTGGTGGAAAACCTGCTGACAAAATGCGACAAGCTGATAATCGGTGGCGGCATGGCGAACACCTTCCTGGTGGCAAAGGGCTTGAACATGCAGGACAGCCTGGCGGAATCTGGTTCAGTGGACACAGCCAAAGCCATCCTGGAGAAATCGGGCAGCCGAATCATCCTGCCGGTGGACGCGGTGATTGCCGATAAATTCGAGGCGGAAGCGAACAGCCGTACAGTGGATATCGACAAAATCCCAGCCGGCTGGAGGATGATGGACGTTGGTCCAAAAACCCTGGAGCTTTACAAGACAACCGTGAATGGCGCCAAATTGATCGTCTGGAACGGACCGGTAGGCGTGTTCGAAATGCCCAAATTTGCCGTAGGGACATTCGCCCTAGCGAAGCTTCTGGCAGAATCCGGTGCGACCACGGTCATCGGCGGTGGCGACAGCGCCAGTGCGGTCAAAAAGGCGGGCGTAGCGAAGCAGATGACGCACGTCTCCACCGGCGGAGGGGCATCGCTGGAGTTCCTGGAAGGCAAAGAACTTCCAGGTGTTGCAGCCCTACTGAACAAAAGGTAAAATCACTGCAGGACGGGTAAATAGCCCGTCCTGCTCTACAATATAAAGTTGGCAATATAGAAGGGATGTAACCATCATGCGGACACCATTTGTAGCAGGAAACTGGAAAATGAATAAAACCATTGCCGAGGCGCGCGCCCTCGTTTCGGGAATGAGCGCGGCATTGAAAGGAATACAAGGGGTGGAAAAGGTGGTTTGCCCGCCTTTCATGGCGCTTTTTCCGGTGGCTGCGCTCCTGACGGGCACCGATATCGGGCTGGGGGCACAGGACATGTATTGGGAAGCCAAGGGAGCCTTCACAGGAGAGATCTCACCAGACATGGTAGCGGAGTTCTGCAAATATGTCATCATTGGGCACTCGGAACGCCGGACATATTTCAGCGAGACAGATGAAACCGTGAATAAGAAAACCATTGCAGCAAAAAGTACACGCCTGGTGCCGATCGTGTGCGTGGGGGAGACCCTGGCAGAATACGAGTCCGGGAGGACTGCGGAAGTTGTTTCGCGGCAGGTACAGGAGGGACTAAAAGGTCTCGATCCTGAATTTGCGAAACAGGTTGTCATTGCCTACGAACCAGTGTGGGCGATCGGGACCGGGCGCGCCTCCACAGCAGAAAATGCAAATGGGGTCATCCGAGATTACATCCGTAAGCCACTGGCGGAGATCTACGGTGAAGCCACGGCCCAAGGCGCACGCGTGCTCTACGGCGGTTCGGTGACAGCGGCAAATGCAGCTGAGTTCTTTGGGATGTCCGAAATTGACGGGGCGCTGGCGGGCGGGGCGAGCCTGAAACCTGAGGAGTTCCTTGCAATCGTGCGGGCGGCTGCCAACCGGATAATATAATTATGCGCATAACCAAAATTAATAACTGATCAGACCAGCAATGCGCCTCATTCAGGAAGCCCCGGAGGAATGATTGACCTACGTCGCAGCCTTTAGCGGATTATTGTGGCTGCTGGGTACCCTGGTGATATTCATTTTCCTTCAGCGGGCATTGCATCGCGAAATCCAAGCATTCTTCCTGATCCTGACCCGGTCCGCGGGAGTGATGCATGTGCTGTTCGCTTTGATTTTCTTTCCTGGCGTTCTGCTGCATGAACTCAGCCATTTCCTCTCCGCCAAGATGCTGGGTGTAGCGACTGGGAGGTTTTCTTTGATCCCCCAGACACAAGCGAATGGGAAACTTCGCCTGGGTTACGTGGAAACTGCAACGGGGGGTTTTGTGCGGGACGCCCTAATCGGCGCAGCCCCGCTGGTGACTGGCAGCGTCTTTGTGGCATTATCCGCCATTTACCTATTGCATTTGATGCCGATGTGGGACGTGATTCGCAGCGGGGATTGGGGAGAATTCTGGACGCTGCTGAACGTCGTGCCAGGGTCCCCGGATTTTTGGCTGTGGTTTTACCTGACATTTACCGTCAGCAGCACAATGTTACCCTCCCAGTCTGACAGGCATGCATGGCTGCCACTGGGAATACTGGTTGCGGGTTTGGTGGGTGTCGCGATCCTGGCTGGCGCGGGGACCTGGATGCTGACGAACCTGGCACCCCGATTCACTCAATTCCTTGGGGCGCTGGCAATGATCTTCGGATTGAGCGGCGCCCTGCATCTCCTGCTCGTCATCCCGTTATTCCTGTTACACCAAATTTTGTCGAGGGCGATGGGGGTGGACATAGGTTGACACAAAGGAGAACCGGCTCGGTTGAAAATTCGACACAAAATTCCCCTTTCATTCGTCTTATAATTTACTTCTTCAAATAATTCAGCCTGTCCCAAATTGACGATCGCCGGCATCCCCCAAGCCGGGGACGATGTAACCGCGTTCGTTCAAGTGATCGTCAATGGCAGCCAGGAAAATAGGAACATCCGGATGGGCTGTTTGCATGGCGGAAATACCTTCTGGCGCGCCGATGATGCCGACGAACTTAATCTTCTTCACCCCCCAGCGCTTTAAAATATCGGTGGTGGCAACCGCCGAACCGCCGGTGGCAAGCATCGGGTCGAGGATAAGGCAGACAGATACAGTGGGCTCGACCGGCAGCTTGTTGTAATATTGCACCGGCCTGAGGGTCTTTTCATCCCGATACAGCCCGATATGCCAGACCTCGGCGGTGGGCATTAACTCCCAGATCCCTTCCACCATGCCCAGCCCGGCGCGCAGGATGGGGACAAGACCGATCTTTTCTTTCAGTTCCATGCCGGTAATCGGAACGAGGGGCGTCTCCAGTTCCCGGGGAACGACTGCCAGGTCGGCGGTTGCTTCATAAGCCAGCAAAGCAGCGATCTCGCGGACGAGTTCGCGGAACTTCTTAGGTTCAGTGTTCTTATCCCGCAAGCGGGAAAGTTTATGGGCGACGAGCGGATGTTGGGATGCCAGGATATTTGACATAGCGCCTCGAGTATGGTTAATTATATCCGACCTCCCAATTCGGTGGTTCTCCAAAACCATTTTAAGGCTTGACGATTCAGCGGTTAATCGTGTATTCTCAAGCCGAATGTAGAGTTCCTTATGCCATATCGAATCCTTGTTGTTGACGATAACGATATGAATTTAACACTGCTGTCGAAAATACTGGAACTGGAAGGTTACCAGGTGACGACCGCTCTGAACGGCACGGAAGCCATTCGATTGGCCGAGCTGCAAATGCCCGACCTGGCAATCCTGGACGTGATGATGCCAGACATGGACGGGTACGAGCTGTGCCGGAAAATGCGCCAACCTCCCTTTAATAATTATATTCCGATCGTGATGCTGACTGCCATGAGCGGTGATAAAGACCGGCAGGAAGCGCTGGATGCCGGGGCCAATGACGTCTGGAACAAACCATTCGATATGGATTTATTCCGGCGACGGATCGGGGAGTTAATAAAAAAGGGGTAAGTTGATCCCACCCCGGAAGCGGCATCCCATTTCCTTCCCATTTTTCGAAAAAATAAACCTCGTAACAGCCCAGATTACGCCGACCAAACAGCCGGATCGTATGCCGGTAGTTCACAGCGCAAGGGCACATCCTGGCGATAACCAAGGGCATAACCAGCCTGCATGAGCTGGTGGATCTCGCTGGTGCCTTCGTAGATCACAGCACCCTTTGAGTTACGGAGGTAGCGTTCCACGTCATATTCGTCGCTGTAGCCGTAGGCTCCGTGGACCTGGACAGCCTCGTTGGCTGCGTCGAATGAAGCGTCGGTGGCGAACCACTTTGCCAGGGAAGTCTCGCGAGAATTGCGTTTTCCTTCATTTTTCATCCAACCTGCCCGTAAATACAACAGGCGCGCCATCTCGTATGACTGCACCATTTTGGCAATCTTTTGCTGGATGAGCTGCATCCTGGCAATCTCCCTGCCAAAGGCGCGACGTTCCTTTGCGTAGCGAACGCTCGCCTCGAGGCTGGCGCGGATCAGACCGGTGGCGCCCGAGGCCACTGTATAACGGCCATTATCCAGGCAGCTCATCGCAATCTTGAAGCCTTCACCTTCCTCCCCAATGCGGTTGGAGACCGGAACGTGGACATCCTGGAATGAGATCCAACCCGTGGACCCAGCGCGCACTCCCAATTTCCCGTGGATATCGCCTGTAGTGACACCCGGACGGTCAAGCTCCACCAGAAATGCAGAAAGAGCTTCATGAGGGTCGGCTGCTTCGAAGTTGGTGCGCCCCACCCAAAAGCAATGGTGAGCTTTCGTAGCCAGGGAGATCCACATTTTTTCGCCGTTCAGCACATACTCGTCCTCTATACGGCGTGCAGTGCTGACCATGGCAGCCACGTCCGAACCAACCCCCGGCTCGGTCAACCCAAAACAAGCGATCTTTTTTCCCTGCGCCTGGGGGGTTAAAAAGCGCTGTTTTTGATCCTCGGTGGCCCATTGAAACAGAGCCAGGCTGTTCAGACCGACATGCACTGACATCACAACCCGCAGGGACGTGTCGACCACCTCCAGCTCTTCGCACGCCAACCCGAGGGATATATAATCCATGCCCTGCCCGCCATATTTCACTGGCAGGCAGACGCCTAAAATACCCAGCTCGCCCATGCGCGGTAAAACGAAATCCGCCATTTGCTGCTGCCGGTCGCATTCCTTGATTACAGGCGCGACCTCTTTTTGCGCGAACTCGCGCACCATATCCTGCACCATAAGGTGCTCCTGGGAAAGAGAGAAATCAGTCATGCGTCCATTATAGCAAGATAAATGTACCCCGCGTTATAATTTATCCGCAATTTAGAATTCCACTGGAGCCGTTAATGATCATCCTGATGATAATGTTCCTTTCCAGCGGTTTGTTGCTTGCAGCGCTGTCCGTGCCAATGATCATGGGTAAAATTCCCCCAAATGGATTTTATGGTTTCCGGGTAAAGAAGACGATGGAAAACCCAAAAATATGGTACCCGGTGAATTCGTACAGCGGTAAATGGTTACTGGTAGCGAGCATGGTGCAAGCGGTGGCAGCAGTAGCTATTTATTTCATCCCGGGTATCTCACTGGACGTCTATGCATATGCTGTGCTGGCAGTGTGGGCCGTGGTATTTGGGACTGCCCTGGCTGCATCCATCCGCTATCTGAATTCTAAGTAATCTATAGGTATATAATATTTTCAGGGCAACCGGTTTGGTCGCCCTAATCTTTTTAATTCCGGAAGAGCACAGTTACTATCTCATGCCCTCGCACCGGGAGTGTGATGCTGCCATTCTCAGCGGATTTCAGGGCAGACTGTTTTTCCTCCGCCAGATTAACCTTCTCCACATTCTTGAAAAGCTTCCAAGGTTTCAACGTCACGGAGATTGCCTCAGCAGTGAGGTTGTAGCCGCGCAGCAACCAGCCGTGTCCGGACTCACTTTGTACGACGGCACTGACAACAAATGCAGCTGGCTCGACCTTAACGAATGACCCGGAAACCGGCAATATGCCTGGATGAATCCCTGTGCGGGTGAGGCGCATAGGCGTCTCGAAGGCGAAAGCCTGGGCAAATGCGTTTTGCCAATCTCCAGGGTGTGGAATAATGGAATAGTCGAAGGACCAAATACCGGGCATCTGCGCACCGGGGGTTTCAAGGAAGGGACCAGCGTGTCCCTTGCGGGTGGAGAAATCGTCGCGTGACAACCACCCAACACAGCGCAGGAGGGTGAGGGCGATCTCGGCGTTCCCGCCAGAATTCTTTAGGACCTCGACCTCCGTCAGGCCGCGGTTGGCGATGGTCAACCCCGACTTTCCATCGGTGACACTTGAAAATGCTCGCTGTGGGACCTCTGGCCTGGGCTGCTCCGCCCAGGTT
Organism: Anaerolineae bacterium; assembly: GCA_041480185.1. Lineage (GTDB taxonomy): Bacteria > Chloroflexota > Anaerolineae > Anaerolineales > Villigracilaceae > UBA877. The sequence goes on along the minus strand of JBGOZL010000027.1, from coordinate 3,437 downwards.
TCATCGAAGGCCGGAATGCCGATTTTACGCTCAACAACCTCGAAATGACCATCGTGGAAGCCCGTTCCTGCAACAAAGGGCGCAGGGAAATGGACGCGCAGGCGGTGGTCGCGGGCGCGGTTATCCACCCTGGTGTGAATATCCACCCGCGGAACGCCGTTCATGAGGGTGATGATGGACGTGATGGGGATAGCAACCTTTTCTTCCGATCTAGATTTCCGGTTTGGGGCGAGGGCGAGGGATGTGGCAAGATCCAGTTCGAGTTCTAGGGTCTGCTGGACCGCTCCGCGGGTAAGGCTAGCACGCTTTAAGCGGGCGGTAATAGCCCGGTCCATTGTGGGTGGGCAATAGTTGTATTCGTCGCCGCGGTCACCCCCATCCAGAAAGCGATTCAGCCCAGAGTAAGTGAGCTGAGACTGCTTATCAAGGAGGGTGAGAGTGCCATCCTTGAGTGCTTCCACAACGAAGAAGTCATTCTCAATTTTATAGGGGGGCTTGGCATAGCGTTTGCGAGTGGCAAGGTTTTGGATGAAGGGCAAACGGGCAAATGGAAGAAGCAAAGATGCCAGGAAACCCAGCCGAATGGGAGGCTTTGTTTCTGGAGCCCGAGGGCGGATCCATAAAGTGCGATAGCCGTGACCGGGGACATTTTTAATGGTTGTCACCAATTGAGCTGCGGAGGTGGAACGGGCGCTCACATGATAGCTGGTAATGGTTGGGTCGGCAAAAAAGCCTTCAATCTGCATCCGACTTGTGTTCCAGACAGTCAGGTTTGGTTCGCCGCCCTCTGCCATAATGGTTTCGATGAACACCTCGGCGCCTTGGCGACGGACTTTAATATTCTGGATAGTCATCCCGGCTGCCCGCCCATCGCTGATATTCCTGAAAGCAGACTGCAAGCCGCGCGTGTCGAGATCCATATTGATGATCTCATGACTTCCCAATCCGCGCTCCTGGTATAGAATGGAATTGCCAGCCTCGTCAACCAGGTCAAATTCGGTGACATTGGGAGGAAGCTCAATGGCCGCGCTGACGCAATCGGTGCGCGAAAATGATGAAGGATTAAAGACAACAATGGAAGCCGCCGGTAAAGAGTCAGAGGGCTGGAATTTCTTATCAGTTGCCACACTGCCGGCCAAGCTTTCAAGAGCCTGCTTTGTTATCTCCTCGCCTATCTGTTCAACCTGATCGAAGCGGACTTTCATCTCGTGGTGGACCTGGTCGATCGAGCAGCCGCAGATCGAATCGTGGGGATGGTTTTCCATCAGCAGGCGCCAGGTCTGGTTTAGAATTCCGGATTTGCGATCAAGGATTACAGATTTTGGAGCAGCTATCATTTCCTGCCAGGTTGAGAAAGGTTCAGCCCAGCGGGTAAGCAGGGTTTCACAGGCGTGATTACGCTGTTTGATCCAGATACGTGTCGAGAGAACCCCCGGCAGAAGATGTACCCGTTTGCAGGCGCGCAGCTCACCGACAACCGTGGGGAGTTCCAGTTTTTGCCTTTTTATCGAGGCTGTTATTTCAGTTGCATATTGCTGCAAGTTTGAATGGATGACGTGTGTATCCCGCAATACTTCGTCGGAATAGGCAGTAGCCTCGGAGGTGTTGCGGGGCGGTTCCATGTGGTCATTGCCGTACATGATCAGCAAGTCAGAGGTCGCGGAGACGGATGCGAGGGAATTGCCTTTTTCATCGAGCATGTGGGCAAATTGCTCGAGGTTGTCTGCGGGGAGATCGGCTCCGTTTCCATAACCGTCGAGCAAATAGGCCATCAGGACGCGTGAGCCATCCGGAGCCTGCCAAAAGAACTCAGCAGGCTCGTCATACACGCCGCGCCAGAGGGAGGCAACCTCGATCCCAAAGCCGAGCAGGATCTGGGGAACCTGCCCGATATGACCGAATGAATCAGGCATGTAGCCGATCATCATTTTAGGTCCAAATTTTCGGGCCGTGCGGTCACCCTGCTGCAGGTTGCGGATATGCGCTTCAGGTCCAACCAGGAACATATCCGGTAAAATGTGCCAGGGGCCGATGATGATCCGTCCCTTGCGGATGTATTCGCGCAGGACGTTTTCTTTCTCCGGGCGCATGTGCAGGTAATCGTCGAGCAAGACGGTCTGACCATCGAGCATGAAGTATTTAAACTCCTTGTCGTCCTCCAACAGGTCAAGCATTCCATCAACTAGGTGGACGAGTTTCAAACGGAACAACTGGAACGGAAGGTACCACTCACGGTCCCAGTGGGTGTGTGAAACAATGTGCAGATTTCGCATAGTCACTCCGATATAAGTTGTGTCAATATTTCTTCCCAGTGATGGAATAACAACAGGTGAGCTTCATGTTCACATGAGATTGTTATACATCCTGGGATTTTTTCAGACATATAGCGAGCCATTTTAGGAGTCGCCAGGTCATCTTCGCTCCCGTGCCAAAGATAAACCGGGACACGAATATCTTCCAGGCGAAAACCCCAGGGATGGGTGAGAAGTCGGGTATCCCAGGCGAGGCCGCGCAAACCTAGGCGGAAGGCTTCCACCTCGGATTGGATGCAGACTTCCCGGACCTCCGGTCTGCGGAGTAGTTCCTCATCTGCAAGAGGGCGATGTCCGTTACCACGAACCAAGTCTGCAACTGGATTGGCAGCACGACGGTGATAGATAAACCAGACGAGCACCAGCCATAGAGGCAACGGGATGAAGCGTCCAATCCTCACACCAAACTTATTCGTGGCGGACATTCCATCGGTAATCCCGGGGGTGACGAGGGGACCTGCCCCGGAGAGGAGGGCTGAAACCCGCACGCGCTCAGGTAAGGCGAACGCGCATGCAAGGGTGTACGGTCCGCCGCCGGAATGACCGGCAACGGAAAACCGGTCCAACCCAAGTATGTCTGCCACTCGGATAATATCCTTTGGCCAATCCAACATGCGGCGATTGGGTTGGAAGGTAGATAATCCGTACCCGGGACGGTCTACACAGATTAGACGCACCCCCAACATGGAAGTGATCTCATCGGGCGGGCGGAAGAAGCGCGAGCCTGGAGTCCCGTGAAAGAAGAAAACCGGTTTGCCGCGCGGGTCTCCGTACTCGGCGAAGGCCAGGGTGCGGCTATCAGGAAGAATAATCGAGGTCATAGGAGCAAATTTGTTATCTATAATTTAACTTTTTCTACAGTTAACAATCTCGCTTCTTCCATTGCTTCCGGGCGGTTGGTGATAGGGAAGCGATTATTGAGCGGGCTGATACGCGCTCCAAGTGCGGTCGGTTCGTACATCCCCCAACGGGTCAGCCAGCGGACACTTCCACTCAATGCGACGGCATCCTTGAGTTCAGCAAGGGTATCCTTATCCCAACCACCAAAAAGCCCGTAAAAGAACATGAACAGGGGGAAACTCGGTAGGATCCCAATGAAGAAGATCAAAACGCTGGTAATCTGGT
>JBGOZL010000026.1:0-10381 GCA_041480185.1 Anaerolineae bacterium | reverse complement strand
GAATCAGCCAGCGCAGGAGCGGGCGGTTGTCCAGCAGATCACAACCATTCAACCAATGGAAGCGGATTCCTCCCTTTGGGGCGTGAACTATCCCAATGAATACTCGTCTCTGCTCCAGACGGCAAATAATAATACCGCTACCATCTACGGAGGGTCAGCTCAAAAATCGTACTTGCTCAAAGATCCACGCCTGGTGCTCCTGTTCATGGGCTACCCCTTTAGTGTTGAATATAACCAACCGCGCGGCCATGAAAATACGCTGATCGACGTGCGCGCAACAAAGCGGGTGACCGCCAGCACGCATGCCACCTGCTATTCCTGCAAATCATCCGATAACCCAGGCCTGTGGGCGCAAATGGGGATGGAAGCCTACGACGCGAAACTATTTTCTGATATGACCCCCAACATCAGCAACCCCATTGGTTGCGCCAACTGCCATGAAGCCGGGACGATGCGATTGGTGATCACCAACCCGGCGGTGGAAGCGGCTTTTAAATCCGAAGGCCTTGACTGGCACACCTTTACCCGCCAACAGATGCGTGCGGCCGTCTGTGCCAATTGCCACGTTACCTATTATTTCACGGGTGATAATAAAGTCCTGACCGTGCCCTGGAACAACGGCACCCGGGTGGAAGACATCATCCAATCCGAAGACAGCGTTAACTTCGCGGATTGGACCTACCCGGGGACGGGTACGCCCATCATGAAGGCGCGCCACCCCGATTACGAACTGTTCACCGCCGACAGCACCCATTACAGGGCGGGGGTAGCCTGCGCCGACTGCCACATGCCTTATCTTCGCGATGGCGCAATGAAATACTCCAGCCACAACATCATGAGCCCGTTGCTGGACCCGCAGCAAGCGTGTGGACAATGCCATACAGATGTTAATGTTGTCTTGGCACGAGTCAGCGTGCTCCAGGATACTGTCCACGCAGCAAAGATCGGCACCGAGGATGCCTTGATCGACGCGATTACGGCAATCAAAGGCGCTGTTGCAAGTCCGACCTCAGACCCAACCTTGCTTGACGAGGCGCGGACCCTTCACAGACATGCACAATACATGTGGGACTTTATTTCGTCAGCGAATAGCATGGGCTTTCACAACCCCGACGAAGCCTTGCGCATCCTGAGAAATGCGACTGACCTGGCGCGCCAAGCACAAATGAAAGCCGCCCAAGCCGCGGGTGACCCATCTCTGCTGACAGCCGGCGTATACTATAGCCTCAACCCGGGACCGACACCGGTGCCTTAACAGGTAAAATATACAGGTGCGACCTGGTAGGGCAGCACCTGTATTTGTTTAAGGGGGAATGTTATTTATTCAGAACAGCTGCCAACGGACCAGGCGCCAGGACCGGCACATTGCTACCAGAGGTCTGGGCTTTTTCCACATCGCGCGCCCATAGATACAGACAGGTATGGTAAGCGGTGGAAGTATAGGAGGTTATGACAGTGGCGACCATGATGAAGACGGTTGCAATGATTACACCGAGACTGATGCCGGAGACCAGGCCGAAAGTTGAAGTGTTGGTGACCGTAATGATGCCAAACCCGACACCGAAGCCCAGACCAATTCCGACCGCACCCAGCAGGAAGCCGATCAGTCCGTTGATGGTTCTCACGCCAACTGTGCTGATGCCCACCAGCAGGAGATTATTTTTGATGATGTTCCCGGCGCGTTTGAGGGCATCTTTCAGGTTGATATCTTCTATAACCATGGCAGGCAGGATTAGGAAAGCGGCCTCGGTCCAGACAGTGTCGATCAAGCCGGAAAGGAGGTTGCGGCCCGCCGACCTGCCTTTACCCCTGACTTGATTTTTTACCAGGTTGACGGCGGTGGAAGCGGCTGCCAGGCTGAGGATATTGAGCCACTCGCGTTTGACGATGGCCCAGGCCTTTGACATTACTCCGTCGCCTTCGGCTAGGTAACCATAGATAAGGTAGATGGTCATGGCTGAAAAGATGTACCCGACCGAGTATTGAATGAAAATCATCAGGGCACCTAGGATGAACAGGATAATCCGTCCGAACAAGCTATTGTCCCCGCCGCTCAGGAAACCTGCCCCGATCATGAGGGGGATGAAGATAATTGAAACGATAAACCCGGCGAACAGGGCCATGATGGAAGGCTTGATAAGATCCTTGTCCTTGAAAGCCATTGACCAGGCTTCTTTAAGAAATGACCAACCACGGCTGAAACTTTGCATGAGCCACCTCCTAATTATCGTTTTAGCAATTCGCTGACATTATACTTTATACGCGAGCATCACCCCGTCCCGCACCGGTACCAGCGAGGTGACCCAATCAGGGCTGCGGGTAAGTAACCCGGTCAGCGTGCGGATGCCGTTCGTGGCCGGAGTTTGATCCTTGACGTCGAAGATGCGTCCACCCCAGAGCATATTATCCACGATAAGCACGCCTCCTGGACGGAGTTTTTCGGCAATAACATACAGCGAGTCGGGGTAATTTTCCTTGTCGATGTCGTTGAAGATCAGGTCGAAAAGACCGGAAGTTCCGCGCAGGGTTTGCACCGCCTCCCCAATATGGTAATGAATAATGCCGTCATACCCAAGCGCAGACAGGTGGGTATGCGCCTGGCGTGAGAGTTCTTCATCCCAGACCACGTGATAGACCTCGCCGCCGCCATTCTCGGTGACTGCTCGGGCAAACCAGGCAGTTGAATATCCGTAACCCGACCCCAGCTCGAATATCCGCTTTGCAGAAATCATGCGCGCCACTTGGTAACAAAGATAGCCCGAAGCCGGACCGATGATGGGGAAATTCGTCCATTCAGCTTCGGTTTCCATTGCCTGCATTTCCGAGGGACGGGAGGGCACGAGGCTGTCGATGTAATCCATGATGGTTTGGGGGATTAAAGGCTTATCCATTAAATGTTCTCCATATTTTTCTTACCGATCAAAGCAGGGAAGGCGGATCAACTTCCACCCGCCAGTCCCCGAGATTTTTTCCGCGCAGCAGACTTGCGGGGTTCGGACCTCGTAGAATGATCTGCCAGCGATAGAGGCCATTCAAGCGGGAGAAGAAGCAGGGAACAGGCCCGATGATATTCGTCTCACGCCGGTCTTCGCTTTCGATCCACCCGGCCAGTTTCACGGCCATCGCACGCGCCTGTGATTCAGCCGAGGCTGCCTGGCCATGCCGACATTCCATTCGCACCAGACGACTGAACGGCGGGTAACCCAATTGCCTGCGATAATCCAGCTCACGTTCATAGAAGGCAGCATAATCGTGGCCGGCCGCAGCCTGAATGACATAATGTTCAGGCTGGAAAGTTTGAAGCACAACCCGACCACCCAGGGTTGAACGACCTGCGCGGCCCGAAACCTGGGTCAGCACGTCGAAGGTACGTTCAGCGCCGAACGGGTCGGGGAGGTTGAGACCCACGTCTGCGAGCACGATCCCCACCAGCGTAACCAGCGGAAGGTCCAGACCCTTGGCAAGCATCTGAGTGCCGATGAGCACATCCGCCCGGTGAGCAATAAAATGGCTCAGAATGATTTCATGGGCATCCTTATGCCGGGTGGTTTCCCAGTCCCAGCGCAGCATGCGCGCTGAGGGGAAAATCTGTGCGACCTCGGCTTCCACCTTCTCACTACCCAGTCCATACTGGCGGATCTGGTCGCTCTTGCAAACCGGGCACTTTCGTGGCATCTGGCGGGTATAGCCGCAATGGTGGCAACGCAAGTTAGAGGTCGAAGGTCCGTCCCCCGATGGTAAAGCGTTGACGTGGTACGTAAGGGGGGTGTCACAGCGCGGGCAGTGCAGAGCCGAGCCGCAATCCCGGCAAAAGACGTAAGTGGCGGTGCCGCGCCGGTTCAGGAAAAGGATTGCCTGCTGGTCATTTTTGAGAACCTCGTCGAGAGCAGTGACCAGCGCCTGGCTGAAGATGCCACGGTTGCCAGACTTGAGTTCAGCGCGCATATCCACCACTTGGACGGGAGGCATGCGAGGATTCACGATCCGTTTGGGTAAATCCAACAGAAGGTTTTTCCCGACATGAGACGCCTGGGAGGAAGAAGCCTGGTAGCGTTGAACGATCGAGGGAGTGGCTGAACCGAGGATGCAAACCGCGGCGCACATCCGGGCGTATTCCTGTGCAGCGGTGACGGCATTATAAAATGGCGGCTCAGACTGGGAATATGAACCATCGTGGCATTCATCCACCGCAATGAGACCAAGGTGGGGCAGGGGCGTAAAAAGAGCCGAGCGCGGCCCGATGATAACTTTCAACTGACCCAAACGAGCACGCCGCCAGGTGTCATAGCGCTCCCCTTCAGACAACCTGGAATGCACCAGCCCAACCTGCCCCGGGAAGCGCGCCAGGAACCGGCGGACTGTTTGAGGAGTAATGGCAATCTCCGGGACGAGAATAATGGCTTCCTTTCCAAGGCAGATACATTCCTGTGTGGCGCGGATATAGAGCTCGGTCTTGCCTGAGCCGGTGACTCCGTGAAGTAAGAAAGGGAGGGGAAGGGAGGCGGAGGAGCGGATGGCTTGCAGAATTTTTTCCCACGCGGCTTTTTGGCTGGAGGTCAATTCCGGCGAGGAACCGATCTCACCTCCCAGGTTTTCCACCTTCTCCAAAGGATCGCGCCACATTTCGGTTTCCCTTAAAACGATCAACTCGTGCTCCGCCAATTCCTGAAGGTCGGTCAAATTGCATCCTGCTTCTGCATATACCCAGGATACGTTTACGTCCGCCGGTTCACGGATCAGACAGCGCAAAGCTGCTTTGCGGCTGGTAAGCGTACTGGCGGTCTTTCCGAGGTCGGGCATAGCCGCTTCGGCAACTTCAGGAGGTACGGAAAGCTGCGCCGTACGGACATATTTAGGCCGAACCGAGGGAGGCGGCAGGATGGATTGTCTGGTCAACACCCCGGTTTTAACCAGAACCTGTGCGGTCTTGCGCCAGTCCATGTTCTTGAAATGGCGGTCAATTTGACGACCACGCAAGCTTCCCATATTTTGGAGCAACACAAGCAACCGGGTTTGCGTGGCTGTGAACTGCTTATGGCTCATCGATGATTTCTGCTCAATTATTGAATAAAGCACATCCGCCTGTTGACTCAAGCCCGCAGGAAGCATCAGCCCAATGCAAGCCGTCAACGGGGACAAAGTCTCCCGGGCCAGCCATTTAGCGAGAGAGATCTGGGGGGCGGTGAGGACGGGCAACGGGTCGAGCAGCTCGATGACTGATTTTGTCTCCGCCACAGCCGGTTGGCTGATGAGTTCCAGCACAACTCCCTGAACAAATTGCCTGCCAAACGGGACGGTAACCAGGTGCCCCGCGCTGATTTTTCCCTCAAGTTCGGGTGGCAGATGGTAATCAAATTCACCGGTCAGGTTGGAAACGTTGACAGCAATGCGGGCAAAGGATGGCATCACCTTATTTTATTCCGAAAGTCAAACGCCAATTGAAATTGATCTGTACAAATGCGCGGGATCTTATATTGCTCCGATATTTGTAACGATTCTTCAGAGTTGACATCCCAGGCATGGATTTCAATCCCAAATTGGCGAATAAAAGAAATAACATCTGCACTAAGTTGGGTTGGGTGGAGGTGAACTGCACGCGCCCCAGCCAATCTGGCGAGATGAAATGCTTGATAAGCGACTATATCTGGTTTCATCCAGGGCTCTGAGCGGGGGTAGAGCAGGTCGGTGGCAAGGCCAGGACATAATTCATGGACTCTCAGTAAAAAGGCTGGCTCAAAAGATGTTATTTCAATCATTTCCCAGAATTGGCGGTGATCCTGGAGAACAGCTGCAACAATATCAGGACATTCTCGTTCCGGCCCTTTTAATTCAATCTCCAGGCCAATCTTTCCTCCAATAGTTCCCATGACTTCGCGGAGCGTCGGGATTGGTTCAGAGACTCCTGGTTTAGCCTTGTTTGCAACTCGAACTTGCTTCAATTCTTCAGCCGTATATTTAAAAATAGGACCAACAAGTGGGGTCATTATTTCCATAGAGAAATAATGATATAGAACTGGGACGCGGTCAGCGGTTAAGCGAACGTCCATTTCGACCGCCTCTGCACCAAGGTCAATTGCCAGTTGATAGGCGGGGAGCGTATTTTCTGGATCATCCTTTGGGATACCTCGATGAGCGACGATTTCGAAGTGATGCATGATTATTTATCGCTCTTAAGCACCACCGCTGCGCCATAACCCACCACGGACGAATAGTCTCCGGTTACGTCACCGGAGGTGGCGTGGCGCAGTACTTTGACCGTATCGCCGCCCAAGGCTTTGGCAGCCCACAGGACAGCGGTCAGAGCACCCAGCCCGCAAGCAAAGCCCTTCTTTTCTTTTTCAGCAGAGAAAACATCCTCCGGTGAAAATGTTTCCACCCTGCGCAACATTTCTGTGTCGAACACAACAGCTTCGTTTTGGGTATAGAAATGAGAAAGGTCCGTACTGGCACAATGAGGGCATTCTTTCCGCGCAAGGTTTCTGCAAGTTCCAGCCCGAGCTTTTGGGACACCCCGGCTGATTGGGAGCGCACCATGACCGGCAGCAGCATGAACTCGCCTGTGAGGGCACGCTGCAAAAAGGGCAATTCGATCTCCAGTGAATGTTCCTGGTCGTAAGCCACCGGCACCAAACCGTCACCCAGAACCTTTCTCAAGCGGGCATCCAGGTCAGAAATCAACTTCTTATCCACCGGCACATTGCCAAGGGGTGTGGAATATGCCTCGTGGGCGGTAGTCAACAACGAATCGTAGTAGGGTTGATGCATAGGCGAGAGAATAGCGACCAAGTCGAAGCTCTGACTGCGGACAGCCGCAAACGCGTAGCCAGCCACAGGACCAGAGTACTTGTGCCCGGCATGCGGGGAAATGACAGCAATCACCTCGCCTGGAAGAGCGGGAATTTCAGCCTGATCAAGGAAACGATCCACGACCTGGGAGAGTGCCCGGGGATTGCCTTCATACCACATTCCGGCAATCGGTGACGGACGAATAGGAGAGATAGTGGTCATATTCACCTCGAATTCGAATTGATGCACGAGGAGGGTTCACAATTAAAATCTTCAAGTACGAGCGCTTTTGATGATTATACTCATCGCTCAGTTTTGTGGGATGGAAAAGGTCGAGCACCTCTAAATTTTACAGGTTAGAAAATCAGCTGGATCAATGCCCAAAGGATACCGATGCCCATTACTCCGATGGCGAACGCAGAGAAAAGCAAGCGGACATTGGGTCGGGACATTTGCGCTACGCCTAACAGAAAGAAGGCAACAGCCAGCACGGTCAGAAGAGCCACGAACGAGTCAGATTTATTGCTCCAGCGATGGTAGGCATCCGAAGCATTGTTCTGCTTTTGGACGAGCGCCAGACAGGTGGCATTCAGATCAGAAAGGTAGGCGGACATATCCGGTGATGCTTGGTCGGATGCAGGAGCGTATGCCGGATCGGTCAATAATATTGACAGAGTCTTCGCCTGGCCCGCCTGTGCCTGATAGATCAGAGACTCGAAAGTGAGCTGCTCGTATCCCTGCTGGTCGTTGGCAGAATGCCGTTGCAGGGCGCTATAATCAGCAACCAATGCTTGCTGAGTGTCGGTTAACCACTTGGAATAGGTATTCAAATCAAAATCAGACTGGGCGCCGGTTTGAACAAGACTTCCGGTAACCTGGATAGCATAGTACTGTGAGTCCCGGTTGGCCTGGTTGGCACGGACGGTGGCATCCACCTGCAATGCCGATATAGCCGCAACCAGAACCATATTCAGGAGAGTCAGCAGAAGCACCAGGGTCTTGCCACGTTCAGGGTTGGAGTTGCCGGAGGTGTTCATAATACACCTCCACGCAGGAAGAAGAAGATAACTTCAACAGCCAGGCTCCATACGAGTCCGATCCCATATACGATGACTCCCAGGACCAGGATCAGGACCCTCGGACGCAAATGCTCCAATTGGGACAACCCCAACCAGAACAGGCTGACCGCGATCAGGATGGTGCCCACCACAAGCCAGTGCTGTTCTACGTAATACTTATCAGCCTGCGAAAAGGAGGCCTGCGGGTCGAGGCTGCTCAGGTCGGGGGATTGGTTTTCCAGGTCTTGAAATCGTTTCTGGACATTTAATAAGCCTCCCGGAGTGAAATAAGATGGATCGGTGCCGAGAGGGGTTGCCAACGATTTCATCCCGGGAAGCAGGTATGTGCGCAACTGGACTGCCTGCTCCTGGCTGGCTGGGTCAGTACTTTTCTCCTGGACGAGCAATCCGTTGAGGGTCACCAGGTAGTCGCGGGCGTACCCAGCTTCCTGGTAAGCCCGGCGCCAGTCCTCATTGGCAGAGGCTTGCTTCTTAACCGCATCCAACAACCCCTGATATATGAGATCGCCGGCTTTCGATCCCAGTGCAGCAGTCCGCCAGGCGGTCATGGCGGTGGTCAATGAGACCAGCGCGATCAAAACAGCAACCCAAACTGAAAGGCGATCTTCCTTACCCTGCGGTTTTTCCATGGGAAACCCCTCCTATCCTTTGGCACCTAATTATCTCTGGTTGTGGTGGAGAATACAAGGGAAAACCGCCGGGTAATTTGAACCGGCGGTGCGGTCATGGGTTACGTTTTGAACCAACTTTTCGGCGGAAAGCCCGATCACTTGCCAGGCGTATCAGCAATGCACCTGCGATAAGTATCAGTGCCAGACCCAGCCAGATATAAATCCAGATACTTACCGGCTGCGATGAAGCCTTTGTTGAAGAAGCAGCAGGTGGTTGAGCAAGGCGTGATTCACCCGGGGGGGTTGCTTCGGGAACCGCCTGGATATTAGGTTCAGGGGTTGGTAATAACTGGGAATTATCCGTCGAAGGCTGCGTGGTGGCAGGCGGGCCGCCGCCGAGTCCGTAACCCTCGCTAGTCATCGGCGCTGCCGATAACATGGGCGCATTCGCCCCCAACGAGAGTTGACCGAGAAGGTTGGTCCCCAGGGTAAGCACAAACAGAACCATTGCCACAGCAGATGCCCATCCAAGGGCAGGAACTGAGCGCGGGACCGGCGGCTTGATCCCTGCCATTTTAGGAGTGAGAGTGAAGTTGCGCGGGCTGCGGCGCCCGGGTGTGCGCCGGAGGATCGAGCGCGCCTGGCGCAGGTCTGAAAGCGTTGCAGCAAGAACCAGGTCCGATTGAAGACGGGTTTCCAGGCGCGTCTTTTCGACCTGTGACAGTTGCCCGTCCAGGTAAGCTGAAAGTTGTTCCACGTCATGGAAAGAAGGTGTGTTCATACGGTACGCTCTTCTTCCAGACGAAAGGCTGCGGGTAAAAGTTCCCCAAAGGATTGCAGGCACTCCCTTAGACGAAGACGAGCGCGTGCCAGCCGGGATTTGATCGTACCGAGAGGTTTCTTAAGAACCGAGGCGACTTCGGTATAGTCGAGGCCTTGGATGTCAGCCAGGATAACCACCGCCCGAAAGTCGGTGGGAAGGTTTTCCAGACAGTGCTGGATGGCATGTTCAACCTCAGCTTTGTCCGCCAATTCCTCGGGGGATCCCTCAGGATCAGCCAGCCAGCGAGGGGTCTCCATTTCTTCGCCATCTTCAGTTTCGGGTTCGAGCGGAATAGTAGGATGACGTTGTTTTCGGCGCAATTCGTCATAACAGGCGTTGGTAACCGTGCGCAGCAGCCATGCACGGAAGGAGCCCCCGCGGTATGAGTTGAGGGCGCGGAAAGCGGAGATGAAGGCTTCCTGCGATGCATCGGCAGCCAGGTCTTCGTCTCCTAAAATGCGCAGGGCTGTGTTGTAGACGATGTCCTGGTAGGCGAGTACGAGGGTGTTGAATGCATCCAGATCACCATGCTGGGCATTTCGGATAAGGGCGGGTTCATCCATTGAGATAATTTTACACCACAAAGAGAAAGATAATTGCAAACCAAAACGGGTTTCCTGATGATTTCAGTGAGGTGGGTGAAAATGAATTAAAAATAAAAAGTCCCGGTGAAAGAGCCGGGACGTTTTTATTGCCAGAAAGTATTATTCTTCTGCTTCGCGCAAGTGAGGGAATAAAAGCACCTCGCGAATGGAGTGTTTATCAGTCAACAACATCGCCAGCCGGTCCACTCCCATGCCGAACCCTCCACAGGGCGGCATGCCGTAGCGCATGGCGCGCAGGTAGTCCTCGTCCATGGGATGCCGTTCTTCATCATTTACGGCATAATCACGACCCATTTCGATGAACCGCTGTTCCTGGTCGAGTGGGTCGTTGAGTTCGGTAAAAGCGTTGCAGAGCTCAAACCCGGCTACATAGGCTTCGAAACGTTCAACGGTCAGGGGATCACCGGGTATGGATTTTGCCAAGGGAGAAATATCACGCGGATAGTCACACACGAAGGTTGGTTGAATAAGCGTCGG
>JBGOZL010000025.1:0-10389 GCA_041480185.1 Anaerolineae bacterium | reverse complement strand
CGACGATAACTTTACCCTGGACCTCGGGTTCCTGCGGGAATTCTGCCAGCGGATTGCCGGTCAGGACATCGCCTGGAGCTGCCTCTCGCGCGTTACGGGGATTAATGGGGAAATTACCAGCTTAATGAAGCAATCGGGCTGCCGCAGGGTTTACCTGGGCTTGGAGACCGGTAACCAGGATACGCTCACATTGATGAAGAAAAAAGCGACCGTGGACGAGGGAAAACACGCGGTCCAGCTTTTTCATCAAGCCGGCATCGAAGTGGCTGCCTTTTTTATTGTCGGTTACCCCGGTGAAACCATGCCCTCCATCGAGGACACATTCCGTTTCGCGTTGGAACTCCCCCTGGACTCAATCTCTTTCAATGTCCCCTACCCGCTTCCTGGTTCCCAGTTATTCGAGCGCGTGAGTAAAGTGGATACAAACAACGATTGGAACGTGGAAAACGAGGTCACTTTCCTTTACGAATCGGAGTTCGATCCCGAGTGGCTGCGACGCAGGATCGGGGAGACGATGCAGGCTTTCGCGGACAAGAAAATTTAACCTTGTTCGTTCTCCGACAAGTCGACTTTTTATTTCAAGAGCCTGAAGATAGCATCGGTGGGCTTCTCAAAGAGGGTTAAAAAGAGAGGAGCCAGTTTCCCCATTCTTTTTTTAATCTCAAACTGGGCGTGTCCCTTCATGACCCCGAACCACATTTTGGTCTCGGAAAAATCCGCGTCGAAAATGAGCACATGACTTCCGAAGGGGCTCTCGTACGGATGCCAGTCCCGGTTAATGCGCTCCCTGGTCCTCTGATAGAGGTCGGTGCCCGGGAGGGGATAAGGCATACTGAGACCCAGGTAATCCAAGGGGAGTGACGTGGCGAAATGCAAAGTTTCGAGCACGGTGTCGTCTGTATCCCCAGGGTAACACAGGATGAAGAAAGCCCCCACCTGGAGACCAGCCTGGTGAGCACCATTGACCGCCCGGCGCGCCTCGTCCAGCGAGATCTTTTTATTCATGCGCTCGAGCATCTGTTCATTGCCAGACTCGATCCCGAAGAAGATCCTCGTGCACCCGGATGCTTTCATCTCCATAGCGGTTGGATAATCCAGCGCATCTACCCTGCCCAGGCATTCCCAGTTGAAATGCAATCCTCGGCGCGTGATCTCCTGGCACACCCTGACTACCCTTTCCTTTTTCATCGTGAACACATCATCCGTGAAAGAAATCCGATCGTATCCCAGGCCTAGCGCCGTTTCGATCTCGTCCACCACGTTCTGAGGCGAACGTTCCCGGTAGGAGCCGCCGAATACCACGTTGCTGCAGAATTCGCAGCGATAAGGACAGCCGCGGGTGCTCATCACCGTGGTGATCGAGTAGCCATACTTATTTTTACCCTGGCGGATGTAGCTTTCGTTGGGGATCATTGCGCGGGCGGGGAAGGGGATGCTGTCCAGATCTTTATTAAATTTCCGTTCCGGGGTGTAGATGAGCTTGCCTTTGGCCGGCCAGTCGGGATCGGTTCGGTAAACGATCCCGGGTATGGATTCCAGCGGAGACCCATCCCCGAAGGCCTGCAGGAGTTCCACCATGGTCTGTTCCCCTTCGCCGCGCACCACCACATCGAAATGCTTCAAAAAAGGTTCGGGATCACAGGTGGGCAGCGGTCCTCCTGCGACCAGTAGTTTGCTGTGGGGCCGCAGTTGCTCTGCGAACCAGTTGCATTCATCCACCATCGTCACCATGCAGTAGATACCGACCACCTCCGCCTTTACCGCCAACGCTTTTTCCAGGGCCTCGGTTTTTTCTAGGAAGGTGCAGTCGATCAAGTGCACATCGTGACCGGCGTTTTGCAGGCTGGCAGCGATATAGCTGATACCCAAAGGTGGGAACCTGAAAACCGACCGGTCGCGGCGGGGAACGAAAAATGGGTAGATCAGCAGTACGGATGTCATGCAAGCCTTTCGATTTTCAGCTCATAATGCAACTTCCGGATGGAGGGCGGAAAGGTATAACCAAAACCGGCCCACGCTAACCGGGACCCGATCAATTCCCTGCCCCGGAAAAGTCGCGCCCCATTTACCTGCCCAAGCCTGAAAGCGATCTGCCGGCTGCTGCTTTCGAACCAGGCTTCCTGGGCATTTACTTCATCCCAGCAGCCGATCTCATCGCCTTGAAGAGAATTTCCGGAAG
The DNA here is from genome assembly GCA_041480185.1 of Anaerolineae bacterium. Taxonomy (GTDB): domain Bacteria; phylum Chloroflexota; class Anaerolineae; order Anaerolineales; family Villigracilaceae; genus UBA877. Next base: position 8,210 of record JBGOZL010000025.1, on the reverse strand, counting down.
TATCCTGATATCGATCGAAGGCATGCGCCCCCTGCTCATTCATCATCACCACTTCGGTAAGATCAGGAGGCAGGCTGCTCAGATCGATATCCACCAGTGTCTTTCCTGTCCCTTCTTCCACAGTATAGATGACCTTCATCTCTGTTCTCACGTCTCCGTTCGCGTAAGTCGTCTTCCAATTGAACATCTGCCTCAACATGCTCGAAATGGACGTCAAAAGGCTGCGGAACACGGGGAAGCGGCGGATAATCTCAGCCAGGAAATCCTTTACTGCGTAGAACGGTTTATTCCCGACATTTTCATTCCCACCCCTCGAGATTTTTTCCATTAAATTCAACTTGAATTGCGCTGTCACAACCCAGGTCGATCCTTCCTTTAGCCAGGTCAGCGCAACGTCCCCCGGAAATATGCTTCGCAGCCCTAGTTTAACCACCGGAACCCCAAACCCCACCGCCTCTTCGGTGAGCTCCACGCCTTGGTCCAGCAGGATGAAACCCTTCTGCAAACGGGCGGTCGGATAATCTTTTTGATCGGGGAAAGGCTCACCGAAGTTCAGGGAGATCCCTGGAAAGATTGGAATATTGAGTCCCATGGAATAATGATCTCTGCTTACCTGGAGTTTTCCTTACGTCGAAATTGTGTCTGCCTTTGCCGAATCTCTTCTAAATAGAGGGATTGCGATCCACCATCCCGCAAAAAGCCACATGACGACGATCAAAGTTCGAAGATCGTACCGGGCAGCTGAGAATTCACCCGCCAATTTTAACAACCTGTTCATTAATCCGGGCAGACTGGGAAATAACAGTTGGGCAAGGGATGTGTTGAAAAAACTGAATATCAACGGCAGGACCCAAACCGCTGCGAGGGAGAGGCGTTTCAACTCTTTCGTTGAAACCAGGATAAGTACAAGAGGGAGGATCAGTACGACATTCGTCTCAGCCACCCAGGCCCGGCAGAGATAAAACACCAGGATCAAGGCAGCACTTTTCTTTAACAGATCAAGGAGACCATTTACCCTGCCTTTAATGGCAAAAGTTGTAATGACCAGGGCGGGCGCCCATAACCATCCCAGGAACCAGAATTGCCCCGGAAGCGCATAAGACCATTTTGTATACTCCAGGAATGTCATGAAAGACAGGCCACCCCCAACGGTGAAATGAAAATCCCAATGCTGAAGGATCGGAGCAGGGTTCCATCCAAATAGTGCAAATGGTACCGCGCAGAATAACAGGATGCCTGCACTGAATACGCTTACATAATACAGCGTTTGCTTTAAGGATTTTCTTGCCAGGTAAACAAATATCACCGGGAGGATTGGGAGGGCTGTGGGTTTTAATGAGATCGCCATCGCAAGCAGGATCGCCGGACTGGTAAGTTTCCCTTCACTGATTTGAAGGAGAGCCAATAAGGACAGCAATGCCACGATGGAATCAAATTGTCCCCAGGCGGATGACATCAATAGGAGGAATGGGTTGAAAAGGATAAATATCCATGCCCTATGCGCGATTTTCTCCTGGATGCCCAGTTGGCGTAATATCGAGACAACCAGGTATGCAAGGTAAATATTGGCAGCGATGACTGGAAGCTTGATGGCAAGGTTGTATAAAATTAGGTTGGGGATGAAATGATAGGAACCTAGATATATCAGTCCCAACACCAATGCCCAGGGAGGGAAATATCCTAGCGTGGTGATCCCTTGAAAGCTGCTGTCATGGAAAACTGAGCTCAGGTCTTGTGCAATATATGGATTCTGACCGGCACCCACCAAATAGCCGGTAGCCATGAAAATGCGCGTGTCGTAGGCATGTCCAAGGAACAGCGCAAGGACGATCTGCAAAATTATGCTGGAGGCGAGCAGAATCAGATCGGAATTCGCAATTCCTTTTTGAGGGTGGATACCCGGTTTGGGTCTGGCTGGTTGAGCAATGGATTCACGCATTCGCTTTGCGGCTTTGCAGGATCGATAACAACATGACGAAACCGTAGCTGATTGTAAAGGGGACCAGGATTAATAATACTGGGTAGCTTGTTTGCCGGATGGCGGTCCCGATCGCCCATATGCCCAACATTACCAAGATCAATTCCGTTATCCAAATAATATCTACCGGCAGCTGATATTTTTTCTTCTTCCAATCGTTCTTGTCTTGGAGATCCGCGTACTTGGGGGTCCTGCTGAATTCCCAGGTGCGATTCGTAAATAGGGCTTTGGAAGCCTCGCGCAAGTTGCTGAGACTTATTCCGAGGCTGAGCAGGACCAACACTGATAGGCTTGCCAGGTTCTTCAACAAAGGAAGGTTTTGGATCTCCAAAGTGGAGAGTAGGGAGACCCATGGTGCAAGCGTGCACAGGATGAGCAAAGGGAAAAGGATTGCCCAGATCACGTTTTGCAGTATGTTGAAGTGGAAAATTCCCGGTATGATCACGATTCCAGAAACGGGATTCAATGCATACCCGGGGTTGGGGTGGGGGATATTCAATCCCAATAACACATCCAAACAGCTTAATATGAATGAGATGACCATCAAAGGATGGATGATGTATCCAGTTAGGTGAATGAATGCTTGCAGGCGTCGCTTGAGCTCAATATTGCGATTCTTGAGAAGTTCGGGAAGGATCTTCCTGGCGTTCCGCAAAGACCCACAGGCCCAGCGACCCTGCTGCATTTTGAAACTCGGGACTGTGGGTGGGATCTCCCCAGGACATAAAAGATCTCTCAAATAAAGGACCCGGTACCCCAGCATCTGCATCCGGTAGCTGAGGTCCAGGTCTTCTGCTAGGGTGTCTGCACACCACCCACCCGCTTCCAGGACAGCTTTTTTTCGGAGCACGCCTCCGCTGCCGTTGAAGTTTTGAAAGCATCCGGCAGCGTATCTTCCCGGTTGTTCGATCAGGAAATGGACATCGATCACATGTCCGATTGCTTGCGTGAGCACGTTGTAATCCCGGTTAAGATGGGTCCAGCGGCTCTGAATGATACCCAGTTGTTCTTCGCGTTCAAAATAGGGAAGGGTGCGGAGAAGGAAATCTTCCGGTGGGATGAAATCGGCATCGAAAATGGCTATGAATTCTTCTTCGGTACCGGTGAGCGCAACTTGCAGCGCGCCAGCCTTGAATCCACTCCGGTTCTCACGCCGCTGGACATCTATTTTGAAATGCTTTTCCCTGTATTCCGCCACCACCTTGTCAACTTCCAAAATGGTATCATCGTCCGAATCGTCCAGGATCAGGATCCTCACCTTTTCGATCCCGTACGCTTCTGCCATGCCGGCACACGCGGAGACCAACCTGCGGATGACATAGCTTTCATTGTAAACCGGCAGTTGGATTGAAACGGTGGGGTGAACAAGGGAGAGTTCCGGCAAGGCCGGGGTTTTATATTTTCGCGCTGAGTTCAACAGGTAATAATGATTAAATCCATATAGGAAAAAAAGCAGGGTAAGGATCAGCGAAAGGACAAAAAAAAGCACCTGTAGATACATCCTAGTTCATCTCTGAGTGCTCTGGTTAATTATTTAAATGGAATCAGTTCAGACTCGGTCAGATCCATGTCAGCCGCGGCAAGGTTTTCGGCCTGGTGCTGCGGATCGAACGACATGGGGATGGTGATGACGCGCGGCTGGCGCACGAGCCACGCCAGCGCAAGCTGCTGCGGCGTGACGCCCAGCTTCTTTGCCAGCGCCTTTAAAGGGTTCTCCCCCCGGATATACCTGCGCTTCACTGGGGAATATGCGGTCAGCAGGATGTCATTTTCCTGGCAGTACGCCAGGACACCATTCTTCTCGCAGGTCCGATCCGGCAGGCTGTAAGATACCTGGTTGGTAATTAGCGGGGTCTCTGAAAATGCCGCAGCCTCTTCGAGCAGTTTGAGATCAAAATTGCTCACCCCCAAGTGCCTGACCTTGCCATCTGTGACCAGCTTGTTGAGGGCGCGGAAAGCCTCTCCCAGATTCATCCCCCTCACCGGCCAGTGAATCAGATAAAGATCGATATATTCCACTCCAAGTCGACGCAAGCTATTCTCGCAGGAACGAAGGACGTCTTCATATCTCAAATGTTCCGGGCTGACTTTGGAGGTGATGAACAACGTTTCCCGGTCGATCCCCGCCGAGCGGACTGCCTTCCCGATCAATTCCTCAGCATGACCGGCGGCATAGGATTCAGCAGTATCGATATGGGTATACCCCAGGCCCAGCGCCGAGCGCAGCGCAGCCAGCGAACGGGCATCCTGGGCATAATCTGGGCTGTTTTCACCGCCGATCCTCCAGGTCCCATATCCAATTTTCGGGATGCCCAAATTGTGAAGGGTTTCGTATCGCATGCCTGAAATTATAGCATTATGAAAGGAAGTCCGCCTCGCTGCGAGCCTGGATTTTGATGATCCCTAAGCAGAAAAAGCCTCACCTTGGTGGCGAAACCGGCGAGATTAATCATTGACATCCCAATGACTTTAAAGATAACGAAATATTAATCACCAAGATTAGGTGATGACCATTCCCCCATTATCTGATATTTTATAGGTGCAATCCCGTATTTGGTTTGGAGGAAAATATGGCTGCCCTATCACAAGTTTACACAACTGCGCTTGCGCGCAGAGCCTTTATCAAAAAACGCGATGAGGTCATCGAAAGACTCATGCCGCGCCGCTGCATGGTTGTCTCTGTGGGCTTGATTTTCGCGGGGATGAGCATTCCCATGCTCATGCTAGTCCAGGTCCTCCCGCTCAGCTTATTACTGGGCTTTCTGGGCTTTGCTCTATTTGGGACCGGTGGCGTATTGGCGCTCATATATTGCGGAGAAATTTGAAATGGCTGACTCCCCAATTATGTACAAGGAATTAGATCCATTTCAAATTTCCTTCATCAAGACCCGCATTGATACACGCGATGAGATTCCAACGCTCTTGGCTCATTTGAAGAGCGTTTGCGGGGATGCCATCTGCGGGGACCCGCTGGTGATTTTTCACAACGGAGCAGTAAAAGATGGCTACCTGGTCGAAATCGCTTGCCCGGTAACACGACCGGTGGAAACAGACCAGGTCCGGACCCGCATGCTCGAGTCTTCACCGGCGCTAATAATGTTCCATTATGGTCCGCATCAGACCATCCGGGAGACGGTGTTAAAAATGTACGATTACCTGGACAAACATGCCTGGACGACCTCGCTCTTCCGGCGTGAAATATGCCGGGTGCTGGATTTCACACGACCGGAAATGAATGTTACCGAAGTGCAGGTGATCCTGCATGAATGGGATCGCTTGTTGGCTGCGGGTGCGGAAAAATTATTGGGAGCGGAAGCACGTCAGCAACTGATGCTGGGTATCGAGTCGATCACACCTGAATCATCCTCCGCCGAATATTCCTCCTGGATCCAGGGAGCTGTTGCGCGACTGAACGCGCTGACCTCCGACAGTGAGAAGAAATGTCTTCTGTTATCCCATTGCGCCCATGTGTTCCCCCAGGAACGCATCGAATACCTGCGCGCCATCTACGAACATGGCGAATTTGATGACATTTTACGCGAGATGTATAAAGACAATTTCTGGTATGAAAAACCCGTGCGGCGTGGCAACGTGCTCTACGAACGCAAAAATCCTTTCGATCCAGAAGCCTATGCTCTCGCTTCCACCCCGGCCGAGCGGCGCAAGGCCTCCTGTCACTGTTCATTTGTCCACCCCTACCTCGATGAAATTCCTTCCAAACTCTCCCCCACATTTTGCTACTGCGGAGCGGGTTGGTACCGGCAGCTGTGGGAAGGGATTTTAGGCCACCCTGTTAAGATCGAACACGTTGAGACTCTTCTGAAGGGGAACGACCAGTGCACGCTCACTATCACCCTGCCTCTGGAACTGGCAGGAGATTTTTACCCAGAAGGATGACGCTAACACATATGCCAGAAACCACTTACGAGATCCGCGTGAAGAGTGCGTTGGATGAAAAATGGACCAAATATTTTTTTCCGTTTACAATGATCATTGGTGATGATGATACGCTTCTTACCGGCGTAGTGGTCGACCAGGCGGAATTGTTCGGCATTTTGTTGAGAGTCCGTGATCTGGGATTGCATTTAATTTCTGTAAATCCTGTCCCGCGACAATAAACAAGTCCGTTCACTGCCGAACACATCTCATATGGGCGAGTAAGTAGAGGCCATCTGTGTATAATTAGATTATGGCCGCGCTACTTCCCACCAAGTTCTTCTTACCGCCCGTGCCGCCCGGGTTTGTGGCGCGCCCGCACTTGCTGGAAAAACTGGATGGGGCGCTAAATCACCGCTTGACCCTGGTTTCTGCTCCGGCAGGTGCGGGCAAAACAATTCTGGTTGATGCATGGGTGAGATCGGCGCATAAAAAGGGGGCAGTCATTGGCTGGCTGTCGCTTGACGACACGGATAACGATCTCGGTCTTTTCTTGGATTACATAATCGCCTCACTCGAGGAAGGGGGTTTGCTTATTGACATACCCGCGATCCCGCCCGGATTTACAGGCAGGACTCAGGTGGAAAATTTCCTGGCGGAATTTATCCGGGAAATTATGCCTCTCAAACGCGAGATGGTGCTTATCCTGGATGACTATCATCTCATTCAAAACACGGAAATCCATGGTGCATTGGAATATTTGATCGGGCATGCCCCGCCGAATTTCCACTTCATTATTTTGACCCGGTCCGACCCTCCCCTTGAACTGGCCCGCCTCCGCGTCGCTGGGCAGTTGGTCGAAATCCGCATGGATCAGCTGCGTTTTTCAACGCAGGAAGCTGCATCCTTCCTGCAAGAGTCTGCCGAATTGCACCTGTCGGAGAATGACGTGGCAGCGCTGACCGAGCGTACTGAGGGTTGGATCGCCGGTCTTCAAATGGCAGCTATTTCCATGCGCGGGCGCGAGGATGCAGATGCTTTTGTGGCTGCGTTTGCTGGAAGCCATCGTTTTGTCTTTGATTACCTCCTTGAGCAGGTTCTTAATAGACAGTCTCTTCAGGTGAGAGAGTTCTTGCTCCAAACATCGGTTCTGGAGCGGTTGTCTGCGCCTTTGTGTGATGCGGTGACAGGGGAGGACGGAACGGCGCGTGGCCTGCTCGATACTCTCGAGAGGGACAACCTCTTCCTGGTACCACTTGATGATGAACGCGGCTGGTATCGCTATCATCAACTCTTTTCAGAATTACTCAAGCTGGTGCTGGAGCGGTCCCACCCTGGGCATTCTGCGGAGCTTCATCGCCGCGCCGCTAAATGGTACGAAGCACAAGAGATGCTGCCTGAGGCGCTCTCTCATGCCCTTACAGCGGGTGATATGGAGCTGGCAGCACATATAGTTTCTGCAAATGTATTGGTATTAGTGGAGAACGATGAGGCAGGAGCCACTCTGCAAAATATCGACTCGGTTCCGCAGAACGATATGATTGCATTGCCGTGGCTGGGAATCACCCGTGCCTGGGCGTTGGGATCCGGGCAAGTTCAGAAGTCCCATCAGATATTGGATGCCGTCGATAAAAGTTTGAATGATGTACCGGATAGTATTGAACGGCAGCGGTTGAAAGGTCATATCGCTGCAGCCAGGGCTTATTTGTATAGCATCCAAGGAGATAAATCGAACACGATATTAAATGCCCGCCTGGCAAACGAACAACTGCCTAGGGATGAAATTCCTGTTCGCGCCATGAATTTGACCATCTGGGGGGATATACGTTCTGACGATAGAAAACATGATCCCAGCAGCATGCCCATGTTGGAACGGGCCCTGTCGCTGGCTCTTCAGGCAAAGAAGCCGCACGTGGCAATGATCGCTTCTGCGGCTATCGCTTCGGCAAATCTCCATACGGGAAAGTTGCACGATCTTTATCGCGTCTGCCTGGAGGCTTTGAAAATCGCGGAAGAATATCAAAGGCGCTATCAGCGCCCTCTATCAGCCACCGCCGATGTCTATTCATTACTGGCACGGGTTCTTGCTGAATGGGGTGATAATGAGAAAGCCATTCAATTTGCCCGCAAAGGGTTGGTGTTGAGCGAGCATTGGGGACAGGCTGGCACGGAAGTGATGTGCCTGAATTATCTTGGTCGCGCCCTGGTTTTTGGCAACGATTCGGAGCAGGCGCGCCAAGTATTCCAGCGCGCCCAGGCTGCTGCACAAAAAATCTCCCCCTGGTTTTGGGAGATGACCATCACCTTTACCCTCGATTCCCTCCTGGACAGTGGAAAGCAGGATGTTAGTGAAATT
>JBGOZL010000024.1:0-10495 GCA_041480185.1 Anaerolineae bacterium | reverse complement strand
TTCCTCGGTGGGAACGTCGAGGTAGATCGAAGTAAGGACATGGCGTTCACGTCCCTTTGCCCCGCTAACCGCCCAGTCGTATTCCTTGCGAATGACAGGCTGCATTTCCGGGAGTTGGATCGGTTCCATCATCTGACCGATGGAGCCGTCAATCAGGATACAGCAGATATTGCGGTACTTGTGAGCGAGTTCGAAAGCGACCGGCATCAAGTCCACAGCTTCCTGGATCGAGGCAGGCGCCAGCACAATGGGATGGTAATCTCCATGACCACCCCCTTTGCAGATCTGGTTGTAATCGCCTTGCGATGGGGCAATATTCCCCAGACCGGGTCCTCCGCGCATCACATTGACTAGCACCATCGGGACCTCAGTCCCAGCGATATAAGATAGTCCTTCCTGCATCAGGCTGATGCCTGGGCTGGATGAAGATGTCATCACGCGTGCTCCCGTGCAAGCTGCTCCGTAGACCATATTAATAGCAGCGGGTTCACTCTCGGCCTGGACAAAAGCTCTTCCCAATTCAGGCATGCGATGGGAGAGGTATTCCAGTACCTCATTCTGCGGGGTGATGGGATAGCCAAAATAGGCCTCTACACCGGATCGAACGGCTGCCTCGGCTATAGCTTCATTGCCCTTCCACATTTCCCGTGCCATGTCAAAGCCCTCCTGCCGCCACGGGGACGGGAGCTTTGGTCACTTCGCGATAAACGGTGATGGCCGCGTCCGGGCATACCAGGGCACAAATGGCACAACCGGTACAACCTTCCTTGAAAATGTGGGTCGGGTGATAGCCCTTGGAGGTTAACTTTGCATTATCCAATTCAAGGACTTTGGGCGGGCAGGCTGAGTTGCAGACCTCGCATCCCTTGCAGAAAAGTTCATTTACTTCGATCCAACCTTTGGCAGGCATTGACCTGGCCTCCTTGCTTCAGAATTAAGACATTATTAGTCGAAATTGCCCCCTGAATATTATGGCGGTTTCAGTTGTTATCGGGTAGTGCAATGCGTCATCCTATATGAGAACAAACTTCCTCTCCTTTTATGGGTGATTCCAGCAGTAAAAATCAAACACAACCATGTTGACAGTCATTCGCAAGCTGTGTAGAATGATTAACGAACATGGAAACCATTTGCCTGGTTGATTTAAGGTCATTTTCAGGCACTACCGGAGGCCAGAACCGATGCTAGAAACTTCGATCGATTACCAGATCGTCATATTTACCAACCAACATTGCATCACCGGTGAACTGGTGCTTAAAGACAAACGCCTTTCCGACCATATCAACGAGCGGGTGGACACCATGCTCAACCTGCGGAACGTGACGATAGCCCGGCTGGAAAATCCATCCCATATTTTGCATAAGATGGTAACTGCTATAGTCCCCAAGTCAGGCGTTGTGTTAATCTTCGAGCCGGTCCAGAAGGCTATACCTCCTTCCAATCGTTTTTTTGGGTATATCAAGAAGGAAAAATACGAGGTTTTTCTAATCATGGACGGTATGGAGGTGCGCGGTATCCTTCACACCCAGCCTAATCCCGATTTTCGAGGGGTGCTGGTCAATTCACCAGACGCTTTTTTGCCCATCACCCAGGCTACCATCCACTTGGAAGCCAATCCTACCATGGCCATCCATCAGGAAGCCATCCTGATCAATAACCAGCGTGTACGTTTCCTTGGCAAGCTGGAAATTAAATCTCCCACCATACCGCTCCCGCCCAAAGAATCTTCCGAACCCTAATTCCCCGGAGGTTAGCATGCCTATTCCAGTTATCATCGACGCCGTCAGGACCCCGATCGGCGCCCTGGGCGGCACTCTGGCACCCGTCCGCCCCGATGACCTGGCTGCCCACGTGCTTCGAGCGATATTGGAGCGCAACCATCTTGACCCTGCATTGGTAGAAGAAGTCTACCTGGGTTGCGCCAACCAGGCGGGAGAGGATAACCGTAACGTGGCGCGCATGGCACTGCTGCTAGCCGGGCTCCCGGTCGAAGTAGCCGGCGTGACGATCAACCGGCTGTGCGCCTCTGGGCTGAACGCCGTCAACCAGGCTGCGCGTGCCATCAAAGCCGGTGAAGGGGAGGTATTCATCGCCGGAGGCGTGGAGTCCATGAGCCGTGCCCCATATTCACTTCCCAAGGCCGATTCAGGGTTCCCTTTTGGCAACCTCACCGCTTACGACACTGCCCTTGGCTGGCGCTACCCAAATTCCAGGATGCAGGAGAAATACGGCACCGAGCAAATGGGGGAGACTGCTGAAAATATCGCTCAGATGAAGCCGCATATCACCCGTCAGAAACAGGATGAGTTTTCCGTCCGATCACACCAACGCGCGATTGCCGCCATAGACTCGGGCAAATTTGCCGAGGAAATTCTCCCGGTTACCATCCCGCAGCGCAAGGGAGACCCTAAAATGGTCGACACGGACGAACGCCCGCGTCGCGATACAACCCTGGAAAGCCTCGCCAAATTAAAACCTGCCTTCCGCAAGGAAGGAGGGACTGTCACAGCGGGCAACTCCTCGGGACTGAATGATGGGGCAGCCGCACTGCTAATAATGAGCGACACAAAAGCCAAGGCTCTGGGGCTAAAACCGCTGGCTCAACTTCGATCGTCTGCAGCTGCCGGAGTACCCCCACGCATCATGGGACTCGGCCCAGTCCCCGCAGTGCAAAAAGCACTCCTGCGAGCTGGTCTGACATTGAAAGACATACGCTTGATCGAATTGAACGAAGCGTTTGCCGTCCAATCATTGGCAGTGATCGAAGACCTGGGCCTTGACCCAGAATTGGTCAACGTCAACGGTGGAGCGGTTGCCCTTGGTCATCCTTTGGGCTGTTCCGGGGCGCGCATCCTGACAACCCTGCTGCATGAATTGGGACGGCGTGCACCTTCAGAAAAACGCCCTTATTACGGCCTGGCAACCCTGTGTGTCGGCGTGGGACAGGGAGAAGCCACCATAGTCGAATGGATTGGCTAACCTGGATTTCGAAATAACTTGAGCGCCGTGGGAACTTCCACGGCGCTTTGACGTCTAGAAGGATATACCTTGTTTCCCCCTACCAGCAGCGGGAATCGAGGCGTACAATCATTCAAATCGCGATAAATTAATAGATAACTTTCAAGGAGTGACTTATGAGTCTCAAAAATATTCTCGCATGTTCCCTGTTGGTTATAGCATTGGTCGCCTGCAACCTGGTGCAAGTGCCTGCCTCCACAAAGGGAACTCCCGTCAGTAACACCAATTCGCCTACCTCAGTGATCATCCCCGAAACACCCACTCCGGTTGTGTCAGCAAGCAATACTCCTCCTACGACCCCATTGAATATGCCGGTGGTGGCTTCCCCCGCACTTATCCACATCGCATTTCTGGACGCCAATAATGGCTGGGGCATGGCCAGTAACGACAATGGTTATATATTGCGCACCGTTGACGGTGGGACAACCTGGCAGAATGTCACCCCTGCAGGCCTGGCCAGCATCGGTTACTCGACGACTCTCAGCGTGCTGGATGTCAACACCGCTTGGGCATTGGTCCCAAATGCTGATTTTTTCACGGGAATATTATACCGAACTTCCGATGGCGGTCTTACGTGGACCTCGTTCTCTGTGCCATTCGGAGGAGGGAGTCTTCAATTCCTGGATCCAAATACCGGCCGCGCTCTAGCCGACCGGGGTGCTGGTGCAGGGTCTCAATCGGTGGAAATGTTCCAGACCTCTGATGGCGGGGCAACCTGGCTAAGTGTATATAATAATGACCCTACCCGTCCGGATTCTTCCAACAGCCTGCCATTGAGCGGTATCAAGAATGGCATGACTTTCCTGGATGCCAATTCCGGCTGGGTCACCGGCACCCGACCCGTTGACGGTGAGGTATACCTGTTCGTCACGCATGATGGGGGCGTTTCCTGGGAACAACAGGCAATTCCCTTACCAGCAAGTTACAGCTCCTACCAATATATGCCACAGCCGCCAGTTTTCTTTGGGACTGATGGTTACCTGCCATTGGGGATTTTCCTGACAAGTACAACCGATTTCACTTTCTATGCCACCCATGATGGTGGAACCACCTGGACGGGAGACCCGACGAACACCAACATGGTGATTAAACAAGGTCCTTACTCTTTTGCCGACGCTATGCATGGGTGGAGTTGGAACGGCGGTACAACTCTGTACATCACCTCCGACGGAACCCAAACATGGAGAGGAATGACCCCTTCCCTCGACCTGAGCGGACGATTATCTCAATTGGTGTTTGTCCCCGGAAGCAGCGGACAATTTATCGGCTGGGCTCTAACCGGCCCGGATGATGCCGGTCATTCACAACTATATAAAACCACCGATAATGGTGGAACCTGGACCCTGATTCCGTAAAAAAACCTTCCGGGAAGGCAGATTCAAGTGCCGGGAACCGGAGTTATCTAGAGGAGAAAAGAATGAACCGCAAATTGATATTCCCTGCCCTGGCACTCTTCTTGGCTCTGCAAGGCTGCAGCATTCCGTTAAATATCACCGGCACCCCTCCATTAATCCTTACCGACACACCTATCCCGCCGGTAGGAAATACCGAAACTCCCATCCCGACCATAAGCGATACACTTGTCCCAAGTTTTACTGCCACACCCGTCCCATCCAATACCAACACACTCATCCCGCCCCCCATGATGACAGAAACGCCGGTTCTTTCGCCCTCCCCTTCACCCGTGCCTTCCTCGGTCCCCGAACTCTCGGTGGACTCCCTGCGGAATGCCACATATACCACCCCGTACTTTCTGAAAACCGTTAAACTAGTCAACGGGTCATACACGGAAGGTTCCGGCGCGACTTATTATACGGTCCAGATGATGGGCGTTTATGCGTATGGGGACCTGAACGGGGATGGTAAGGTCGACGCAGCGATCATACTAGCTGAGAATCAAGGCGGCAGCGGTGTATTCGAATCCGTTGTGGCCGTCCTAAACCAGGGCGGAGGACCCCACCAGATCAGCTCCGTCCAGTTGGGTGATCGGGTACTGGTAAAAAGTGCCGATATTTCTCGTGGAGTGATCCATTTGGACATGATTGTCCATAGTCCGAATGACCCAATGTGTTGTCCGTCCCAGGCTGAAGTGCAATCCTTCTGGCTACTGGGAAATAGCCTCTGGCTCATGGACCTGACTTCAGGCCCAACAGGGGTTGAACGCACCATTACGATTACTTACCCCGGAAATTGGGTGGGTGTCACCAATCCGTTTACGGTCAACGGGAATGTTACCATCTCGCCATTCGAGAATACCCTGAATTACGCCGTCTATCTGCTGGACGGCACAAAAGTCAACTCATCCTCTTTGCTGGTCTCATCTGCTGGGATGGGTATGCCAGGAGCATTCACAAAGACATTTAACTTCAGCAGTGCAGGCATTAGCGGTTTTGTAATCATCCAGTTCAAAGACATCAGCGCAGCGGATGGCTCAACCCTTGCACAGGATTCGGTTGTGGTTAATCTGCACTAGTCCAGCTCCTCCGTAATATATATACAGGGACGGCAAAATGCCATCCCTGTATAATTTAACTCCAAGCTATTCTCAATCCAAGTTTCTGGTCGCGGGGTATAAATATCTTTCTAAAAATCCGGGCTAGCGGCGCAGACTTGTTGGAAACAGATTTTGATTTTTAGATATTTTCCTGCCATGACAAAACAAGAAGAATCCTTCAGCATCTATTTATGGCCCTTCGCAGTCACCTTAGCCATAAATTCCTCCTCATCAACCACAAATCGGTCATGGTCAGCTTCACCAATTATTTCATTTTCGTCCCAAGCTTGAATCTTGAAAACCAATTTGCGACCATCGATGGCGATTAACTTCGCCTGAGCACGCACCTGCATGCCCACGGGTGTGGCAGCCAGGTGATGTACATCAATGTGCCCGCCGACGGTTGTCTGCCCGTGGGACAGATGTCCGCGCAAGGCAATAACCGCCGTGCTCTCCATCAGGCCAACCAAAGCTGGGGTCGAGAAAACAGGCAGGCCTCCACTGCCCCATTGGGCGGCTGTGTCAACATCAGACACAGTATGTTTATATTCGGCTGAAAGCCCGGGAACAGGTTCAAGCATGCATGCACCTCGTCAATTATTAATTTTTCCTGATTATATCTCCTCAAATTCTTAACACTATATAAACATCCCCTACAAAACTCTCCCATTCATATCGTCGCAATACTATAATCCTGCTATTAAACACAGGGAACTTCTCCTTACCGTCGATTGAGAGCTTGCGTCCCAGTTTTATAGGTATATTGAAGGAAGAAAAATGTGGAAGATCGTTATTGATTTTATTGATTTTTTATACATCCTGACCCTGGTCGGAATGGCCGCTTATGGGTTGAACAACCTGGTCTCGGTCATTCTATACCTTCATACTAAAAACCAGCCAAATCGAAACAGCCAAGCCACTCCCCCTGATCACTGGCCGCATGTTACCGTACAATTGCCGGCATTTAACGAACGTTACACCATCGAGCGACTGATCAGTGCGGTTGCCAGATTCGACTACCCGCGTGACCTGCTCCAGATCCAGGTACTGGACGATTCAACCGATGATACGACGACCCTGATCCGACGCCTGGTGAACAAATACACCTGCAAGGGACTGGATATCGAATTAATCCATCGAACCAACCAGATCGGGTTCAAGGCAGGCGCTCTTGCTGAAGGGCTTAAAATTGCCAGCGGTGAGCTGGTGGCAATCTTCGACGCAGATTTCGTCCCCCCAGCTGACTGGCTTAAACGGACTGTCCCCGAGTTTAGTAACCCTAACCTGGGTTGTCTTCAAACCCGCTGGGGTCACATGAACGATAAATTTAATTCCTTGACGATGGCCCAGTCACTGGGGATTGACGGACATTTCGTCATCGAGCAATCTGCCCGTTCCCGCAATCACCTGTTCATGAATTTTAATGGCACAGCCGGTATGTGGCGGAAAGTTTGCATCGAGGATTCGGGCGGATGGCAACCTGATACCCTGACCGAAGACCTGGACCTGAGCTACCGGGCACAATTGCGCGGTTGGCAAATTGATTATTTACCTGACGTTGTTGTCCCGGCAGAGCTACCAGCCCAGATAGAAGCTTTCAAAAAACAGCAATTCCGTTGGGCGAAAGGGAGTTTCCAGACACTGAAAAAATTGATCCACTCCCTGCTGGATTTTGATGCCCCCTGGTACAAGAAAATTCTTGGTATTATTCATTTGACCGGCTACCTGGTTCATCCGCTCATGCTCGGAACACTGTTGTTAATGCTGCCGGTCGGATTATTTTCTCCCCTGGTATTCAGGTGGATGCCATTCATGATGATCGCTGCGTTCGCACCTCCGCTGATGTATCTGCTTTCAGAAACAGAACACCTGCCCCTTCTCACCGACCGTTTGCGCTTAATTCCCGTCCTGACACTCATAGGCTTCGGCCTTTCGCTTAACAATACCGTTGCAGCTTTGGAAGGCCTGTTTGGCAGAAAGCGTGGAACATTCCTGAGAACCCCCAAATTCAATCTGACGAATGGAAAGACCAACTGGGTCAACAGTCGCTACACCATACCAATCAGTCGAATCATTTGGGGCGAACTGGGACTGGGGTTCTACGGTCTGATTAGCGGCATCATCCTGACGTTGCACCTGGGCTTGCTGGCGCTACCCTGGTTACTGATCTACTCGGCTGGATTCTTTTACATCGCCGGATTAAACATTGAACAATCCGGAAAGCTTGCACGCGTGCGCACGCGGGTGACTGCTTCTGTTAAGGCAGGTTAGGCGGGGTAAATTTTAATAATTAATTTGCACCGATGACTCTTAAAATCTATTGAAGGGGGATATCACTATTATTTTTTCCCCAGTGACAGCCTTTTTTATTATGCGTCCGTTATTCACGCAACCCAAACCGATTCAAGCGTTTCCCGATTCATGCAAGAGGCAGTATAATCCGGCGCGGAGTCATTCATGCCTACAATTTACCCCTTCACAGCCATTGTCGGACAAGTGCGCATGCGACGCGCACTTATCCTCAATGCCGTTGACCCTCGCATCGGTGGGGTGTTAATTCGCGGCGAGCGCGGTACTGCAAAGTCCACGGCAGCACGCGGCCTGGCAGCCCTCCTTCCGAAGGTGCGGGCGGTGCGCGGCTGCCGCTTTGGCTGCGACCCCGACCAGCCGACCTCCTGGTGCACTGAGTGCCGCGAGAGAGCCGCCTCTGGCGAGCCACTACCCGTTGAAGAACCCTCTCTTAGATTAAGAAAAAATGCCCGTCCCCCTTCTCCAGCTCATGCCGATGAAGTTAAGGATTCAGACTGGGAATTAATAAATTAAGGAATAATATGGCTATTGCTGCCCAACCGATCCATTTTGAAGTTAAAGGACAATTAAATAACTGGAACATCGTTTACGATGGCGAACTTCAGTTTAAAGTCGATCAAGCTGTCCGTTTTCGATTTCCGATCTACACGGAGGATGATAAAAAATTCAAAGAGATGATCTCTAAGATCTCGCTCTTGACCTCTGATGATGTGGATGCGCTTATCGGCATTTTGAACCAGAAAGCTCAAGAAAAGCCCCTTTCCTGGCAGAAGCCCGATCCCCGAATTTCTCTTCGAGAAAAAACCTTGATTAATGTGGGGCTTTCTTCCCAAAGCCCTCTAGTTAGAAATCATTTCCGCATCCTCCAACTTAAGGAAGATCTTCGTTTGAATCACACTATTTCTCAATATGATTTGGGTGAAATCGATAATTATTATAAGAGGATGGATGATTATATAGCCCCACTAAGTATAGGTCAGAAGTTATACGATGAAGAAGCATTCAAGGGTTTCTTGAATCGCAATGATCAGTTGCTGCCCCGCGACCCTATTTGGGACGCCCAAGTGAGAGCCCTGGCCTATGCGGACCATCCCTATCATGAACTAATGATGCATTGCGTCGGGAAAACCCAAGCTCCGGGCTATTCTGAGCAACAGATGGGATCCTTAGGTAGATTGATGCAATATTCCTTTGATAAGGGGGATATCCCCACTTGCATCGAAGATAGAGTAGGCTTGAATCCCCAGCCTAAATATCCCTTGGGAACCACCCGCGAAGGAGCGATCGAATTGACTCGACAAAAACGAGTTGATGAGCGCAGAGCCTTAATCGAGAAGACCCTACAAAGTTTGGAAGAGGTGGATCGCGAATTTTTTGTTAAACAGATCACTGAAGAAAAGGAATAGAGTATGGCCGCTGTAGGAAATAGGGTTCATTGGGAACTGCCGGGAGTTAAGAATCAATGGACTCTTGTGTATGATGGGACACCGCCTATAAGACAATCTCTACCTGGAGCGATAGCCTACGAACCAGGTTCCGGCGAGCTTCAATTTAAGATCGATCAAGCAGTCCGTTTTCGTTTTCCTATCTTTTCAGGACATAATGAGAAAAATTTTCAGGAAGCGAGCTCCCGAATCACTTTTTTGGGACCTAATGAGATAGAAATTCTGCTCAACGAAATGGGTGAGAAACTCCCTTCACCTGGCGAGCGACCGATGGATCTCGATTATAAGCGTGTAGCTGCTTTAGGGCTCTCCTCAAAAGATCCTCTCATCCGAAATCATTTCCGGATTTTTAAACTTAAAGATCAGATCAGAAGCCTGGAGACCAAAAGGCTATTTCAACAAATAGAAGCCTATACAGCGAAACTGGCGGTCTACGGGAATAAACCTTTAACCCTTAAACAAAGAAAAGAGGATTTTGAGGGTTTAACGGAATACCTTGTCAACGCTCGCCTCATCCAATCCTGCTTTGAAATTGCGATCAGAGCCCTACTTTTCAAAGATCATCCCGATCATACTCTGATGGTGCATAGCATAAAAGGAACTGAAGCGCCTAGGTTTTCAAAATCTCAAATGGAAAGCATTACCTGCTTGTTAGAATGCGCTTTTTCTACGGACCGTTCGCAGCTGCGTATAGCCTTAACTTTCGAGGAAGAGATTGATGAAGCTATAAAAGCCCTCGTCCAAGAAACGATTCAAAGCCTGGAGCCTGAAAATCGTGAATCATTTATCAACCAAATTAAAGAGATGGAATAATTATGGCAGCTGCAGGAAATAGAATTCATTGGGAATTGCAGGGAGTCCTAAATCCCTGGACGCTAGTATATGATGGGGTTCCCGCAAAAGAAACGCCTACACCCGCAGGGAGTTCTTGCGAAAGTGGATATGGTGAACTCCAATTTAAAGTTGGGCAAGCAGTTCGTTATAGATTTCCCATCATGTCGGGCCATGATGATAAGTGTTTTTATGAACGGAATTCTCGAATGACCCTTTTGGGCTCCTCGGAGATGGATACTTTATTAAAAGAAGTGAGCGACCTCTACTCCAGAACCCTAGAGACCAAAAGAGGCAATTTCATTTCTGAAATGTATGGGGAAGATGAAGTAACCCGCGTGATGCAATTAGGTCTCGCATCAGAGAATCCATTAGTCCGAAATCATTTTCTAATCCT
>JBGOZL010000023.1:0-11031 GCA_041480185.1 Anaerolineae bacterium | reverse complement strand
TGAGATGAAGAGTTGCCATAAGAGACCTATCCTAAAGAAAATGTATCCGGCAATACTGTTTCTTACGCTTCAACCAGTGCCCTGTTTAAAAGGGTCAGCCGGTATCAGGAAAAACCCAATTACAGTTTAATGGCTTTGGTGGCAATGAATACATCCGTGTACTTGTCCAGCAGCGCTTCCCCCTTATCTTCATAAAACCCTGCTAGCAGAAACCCTGCCTCTATTTGTCCTTGAATTTGATCGCTCAGCGTATGTCCAAATTCAAATGGTTCCTTCTCCTCCACGTAGCGCTGCATATTCTGCGGCGAAAGAGAACGCAGGTCCGAGTAAGGAATGGGATTTCTGATTTCACACCGACGGGTCTGATCTGCTTCCTCCCAGTCAATCATATATAAGAGTGGGTTGGCAAATCCTGCCAGCAGCCTGCCTGGCGATCTGAGGACTCGATAACACTCCTTCCACACCGGCAGAATGCTATCAACAAAACTATTGGAAACCGGATGTATGATCAAATCAAAGCTCTGATCTGAAAAACAACGTAAATCCTGCATGTTCCCTTGCTTTATTTTAACGGGTAGGTTGAATTCTTCTGCAACCTGGCTATCGCGTTTCAACTGCTCATCCGAATTATCGAATACGGTCACCTCGGCTCCTGCGGCAGCCAGGATGGGACCTTGTTGTCCTCCACCGGAAGCCAGGCACAGGACCTGCTTATGTCGAACGTCTCCCAGCCAATCAGCAGGGATGGGTTTGTAGGGTGTCAAAACAATTTTGTATTCCCCTTTGAGGGCGGCAGATATCTCTTTTTTCGTGACAGGTATGGTCCATTTATTTCCCTTTTGTGCTTCTTGATTCCATGCCTCACGATTATGCTCAAGTAAATTCATTAAGCATCCTCCGAATAATTTGCTTTTCTATTGCCAACTTGCCCCAGGGGGTTTAGATTCCATCAACTCATTGCCCTGTAAAGGAAGCCGATGAAGATTCGTTCATGCATAGGCTAAAGGAAAAGGCACCCTTAACCTATTTTCGCCAGCGCACCTTCGAGGTCTGCCAGGATGTCTTCCACAGCTTCGATGCCGACAGAAAGTCGCAGCAGGTTGTCCGGGATGCCGATGCGAGCGCGTTCCTCGGAGGTCAGGCTGCGGTGCGATGAGGTCGCTGGGTGCATGACCAGGGAATAGATATCTCCCAGCGTCGTGGCGGGTAGGCACAAATTCAGCGCCTCCATGAAGCGAAAGACCCTGGCCTGGTCCGCCCCGGCGATCTCGAACGAGAGCACGCCTCCGAACCCTTTGCCTTCGAAGAGACGCTTTGCCAGGGCATGCTGGGCATGACTTGCCAGGCCCGGATAGTTCACCTTCGAGATCCGCGGATGTGCATGCAGCCACTCGGCCACCTTCTGTGCATTCTGGCAATGCTGCCTCATCCGCAGGGGGAGTGTTTTCAGGCCGCGTAACGCCAGCCAGGCCTCGAACGGACCGAGCACACCACCTACGAGCTTGTTCAATTCATACAGCTTGCTTTTGTTCTCCGCCGAGACGGCTACCACGCCGGCCAGCACATCGTCATGACCGGCAATGTATTTCGTAGCGCTGTGGATCACGTAATCCGTACCGCATGCCGCTGGATTGAAGAGGAAAGGTGAAGCGAAAGTGTTGTCCACCAGCAGCGAGGCGCCGGCGTGATGCGCCAGCGCTGCCAGCTCGGGGACATCGGCCACCTTTAGCAAAGGATTGGAAATGGTCTCGACCAGCAATATCGTGGCATGGCTTTCTTTCAATGCTGTCTCTACTTCCTGATGATTCGCCACGTCCACCCAGCGGACTTCCACGCCCATGGTCGCCAGCAGCCTGCGCAGCAGCGTAAACGTCGCACCGTAGACGTCCATCGCTGCGACGACCGAGGCGCCGGCCTTTGCACCCGCGCCCAGCAGGGAGGCGTGGATGGCAGCCATCCCCGAACTGTAGGCTTGGGCAGCCGCAGTGCCTTCCAGCGCCGCAATCGCAGTCTCGAACGCTGACACGGTTGGGCTGCCGTAGCGCAGGTAGACGGGGCCCGCCTTGGTCCCACCCAGGACGGCATCCATGTCGTCCATGCTCTCGTAAACATAACTGACTGCCGGCCAGATGGGAGAGGCCACCGGAGTGTAATCCGGGGTCGGTGCGCGCTCACCGGCGTGAACTGCCCTGGTTTCGAACGATTTGGTTCTCAAATCTTTCATGAAAGCTCCCTTCGTATTCGACATTCAGTCACTCCTTTTCTCTGATTAATAAATCTGCGCTGAGGCGTACCATATCTATATCACATGCCTCTTTACCCCCATATTTTGTCCACTTTCTCCGTGCTAAGAACGGGGATGCCCCCTGTACTGAACGGGGATGTCCCCTGTATTGAAGGGGGATGCCCCCTGTATTGAAGGGGGTGAAAATGGGGAGGCCGGAGGGGGCTGGAGCCGGTATTGGGCTGCATAGATTGAACAGAACGATATTATCCGATTTTCGCCTCCAATTCATCTATTGAAAGATGAGGCGAGATTTCTAGCGTGAACTGGGTAAAGCGATTGTCCAAGCTGGCAATCGCCCCTTCCAATATTGCGCCGTGATAAGACCGCTCGAGAGCACCACGCAAAGTAGAGAGAACACAACGTTCGGCCAAATAGCCAGTGATAATTACCGAATCTACTTGTTGTTTGATCAGCGTGGCGTCCAACTCGCTATCCCAAAAGGCGTTCTCATGTTTCTTGATAAGCCGGATATCATCGGGCTGGCAGGCAAAGGACGGATAGATTTCCCAGGCATTGGAGTCGACCGGCTTCTTGAGGGAAGTGTGCTGTATAAAGATGATTGGCAATCCCCGTTCATGGAACAATAGCAGAGCCCGATTGACGACAGAAATCGTCGCGTGAAACTCGCCAAGATTCGGGTTGTCTTCGTCGAAGAAGTCGTTTTGCGGATCCAAAACCAGCAGTGCATGTTTCATAATTCAGCAACCTGCGGCCCAATTATGAATCTGTAAGTCAAATTTATGGATCATTCACTTTGAGTACAGTATATAATTCTTTCTATAGTGGGTCAACGACGATATAAAGGAAGCCAAGACATGAAATCCGATCAGGAAATCCCTCACCACAAACCCAACCGTTTGAAAGATTTCGATCACATATAAGCGGGAGGATATTTTGTCGCCGCCGTCACGCTGTGCAGCCGTGGGACTTCGCCCTCCTCTCAATGACCGTTGCCCCAATACTCGTCGAGCCTCCTCAAAGTTCAATACCGCGTTCGCGGAGCAAATCACTTGTTCCTTGCTTCTTGATTCTATGTATAATGATTTTGAGCAGGTCAGCGTTTTGGGCCAACCTCAAAGAGCACATCGTGCCACCCCCCAGGACACTCCCTTGATCATCCATACATTGCAGCCCAACCCGGGTGGATGAGACGGGAGGCGGGCTTTCCCCCTCCCATTCCCCGTTCGCTTGTTGGGTCGGCTGCAGCCGCGCGGCTGCACGGATCTGTTTTTTGGAGAGGAGGGTTTGTATGGCTGTTAAAAAGTTCCGCGGTACATCCTATGTGCTATGGAACCCATGGACGCCGATGGACACGTTTATGCGTTTCTTCGGGTTTGGCCCCACCATCATCACGCACGGGGAGGGCAATTATGTATATAACTCCCGCGGCAAGCGCTTCATCAATGCCAATTCGAGCACCTGGAATGCCGCCCTTGGGTTCGGCCGCGAGGAACTGATCGAGGCCGCCACCCGCCAGATGAAGGAGCTGGCCTTCAGTTCGATGTGGGGGATGTCGCACCCCAAGGCCATGGAGTTGGGTGCGAAACTGGTCGAGATCACATCCGGGAATTTCGCCCACGTCTACCTGGGGGCCAACGGCTCGGAGGCCACCGAGACCGCCATGAAGATGGCCCGCAACTACTACCGCCTAAGCCGGGACTCTGCAGAGCGCGACCGTTACAAGATCATCTCCCTTAAAGGGGCTTATCACGGTCTCGGTTTCGGGGCAGTCAGCGCCGCCGGGTCGGATGAGTTAGCCGCCACCTTCGGTCCGCTGTTGCCCGGTTTCGTCGCCGTCGATCCGCCCTACTGCTACCGCTGCCCCTATCGACATGAGAAATATCCCGAGTGCGGTCTGGAGTGTGCCGAGGCCCTGGACCGAACCATCGGGGCGGAGGACCCCGGCACGGTGGCGGCTTTCATCCTCGAACCGGTCATGGGTGAGCTGGGGGTGGTCGCCGGGCCGGACGAATATTACCAGCGGATCGGGAAGATCTGCCGTGAGCACGGTGTGCTGATCATCGCTGACGAGGTGACCACCGGATTTGGGCGCACGGGCAAGTGGTTCGCTTCCCAGGACTGGGAGACGCAACCCGACATCCTGTGCCTGGGCAAGATCATCTCGGGCGGCTACCTGCCGCTCTCCGCCGTTTTGGCAACCGACGAGATCTTCAAACGTTTCAGCGGGACGCGCTTCCGCAGCGGGTCCACCCACTCCGGGCACCCGGTCAGCGCTGCGGTGGGGCTGGCGGCCATCGATCTGATCCAGCGCGAGCACCTGGTGGAGAACGCCGCCCGCATGGGGGCCTATTTCAAGGAAGGCTTTGAAAAGCTCAAGGCCTCGCACGAGATGATCGGGGACGTGCGCGTGGCGGGGCTGATGTGCCAGATCGAGGCGGTCAAGGACCGCGAGACGAAGGAGCGCTTCTCCGAGGATGAGCTGCTCGATTTCGTGCTGGATATCTGCCTGCACGGGGTGCTGATCTCGCTGGACGGGGTGCGCTTCTTCGCGCCGCTCAACATCGACACGCAGGTTGCCGACGAGATCCTGGGAGTCCTGGACAAGTGCCTGCACGACGGCAGGAGCCGGCGGGTGGGCCGCAAGTTTCGCCAAGCGCGCGAGCTTGCCGTCTCGATGATAAAAAGGTAGGGGCATGACGCATTGTCCTGAATAGGATGTCACCCCTGTACGGATAACATCCTCCCCCATCCGTTGCGCTGGATGGGGGAGGATGTTAGTATTCCTCTGTCATTGCGAACCGCCGTACTTTGACGGTGAAGCAATCTCCTGGTTATTTATTAGATACCATGCTCCAGTCGTAAAATCCCAAGAGCATTGATCTGTTTGTCACCTTCAAGCAAGCACGCCGCTTCCTGTTCCGCCAACTTGGTGACCATTGTTGCCATCAAGTGCCGGATCCATCTTGATCCTATCACAATTGTTTTTCCTGATTACCCTTTTACTGCTCTTGCAGTCATTCCGCCCACCACTCTTCGCCTGGCAGGACAAGCATTCCCAAAAGCCCTGCCAGCCTGGTCAGCTTCAGCGGGTTGTCAGGCGGGCGATTGTGCCTCTGCCGCGATTCGCAGGATGGCGTCGAGGCTTATGGACACATCGTGGTGAGTGGTTGCCCAGGAGGACACACTGATCCTCATGGCGGTTTTGCCCTGCCATACGGTCCCGCCGCACCAGCAGGTGCCGTCTTCCTGGATACGGGCAATGACCTTGCGGGTGACCTCCGCAGGTCCAAACGATACCAGCACCTGGTTGAGCACCACATCGTTCAGCACTTCGTAGCCAGCTTTCTCGAGTGCCTCGGCGAACTGTCTCGCATGCTCACAGGAGCGATCGATCAGATCAGCCAGGCCAACCTTGCCTAATGAACGTAATGCCGCCCATATTTCGATGGCACGTGCACGGCGGGACATCTCTGGAACAAATAGGTGAGGGTCGCGTGTCTCACCTTCGATTAAATATGCTGCGCTGGTAGACATGGCGGCGTTCAAGGCTCGCTTGTCACGCACGATGACGAGACCGCTGTCATACGGGACATTGAGCCATTTGTGTGCATCGGTCGCCAGGGAATCCGCTTTATCAACGCCGCGCGCCAGGGCTCTCCTGGAAGGGGAGGCGGCTGCCCACAGGCCGAAAGCTCCGTCGATATGGATCCAAGCACCGGTCACTTGGAGCTTTGAAATGATTTCCTCCGCGGGGTCGAACGCCCCTGTGTTCACGTTTCCAGCCTGGAGGCATACCACGATTGGGCCATCGATCTGCGGGATCGCCGCAGGGATCATTCTCCCCTGTCCATCAACAGGCACCCTTACAACTCTATCTCGTCCTAAGCCGAGCATCCCGAGCGCCTTCAACACGCTGACGTGCACTTCGTCGCCAACAATGACGGTGATGGGTGGGGCGCCAAACAGGCCTCTTGCTTCCACGTCCCACCCCTGGGATTGCAGGAGCGCGTGGCGCGCAGCTGCCAGCCCGGCGAAATTCGCCATGGTCGCATCAGTGACGAAACCGACCTCCGTCCCGGCAGGCAGGCCGAATAGATCGACGAGCCAGTTGCGGCAGACCTTCTCCAAAGCTGCAGCGACCGGGGAAGCGACCTCCAGGGCAGCATTCTGATCCCAGGCTCCGGCGAGCATGTTGGCGGCGAGTGCCGCCGGGAGGGACCCACCGATGACGAATCCGAAGAACCTTCCTCCAGCGCTGGCCATGGTGGCCGGCGAGCCGATAGAGTCCAGCTACTCAAGGACCTCGGCGGCAGCCAGGGGCTGATCTTGTAATGGAATGGCGAACCTGCCAAGCCCCTCAAGCGCAGCTGGAGCAGGGCTGACCCGCCTTTCGGGCAAGGATTGCAGGTACTTCGTACCTCTTTCTGCGGCATCTCTCAGCAATTCTTCCACACGGACCTCCTTCTGGACCATACCGGCACGGATCGCGTGGATGGAGCGATTCGCCGATGTGATGTTGATTTAAGGTGGAATATTTATATTTCATATCCCTTTTGGCATATTATAAAATTGATTCTTAAGCTGGTCAACGATTATATAAAGGAAACAGGGGGATAATAAAATCCCCCCCATTTTATGTCGATTGCTCCGCCCGTCCTGAAGATTTTGGTCAGGATGTTCTGAACGGGGATGCCCCCTGTTCTGAAGGGGGATGCCCCATTTTCTGAATGGGGTGAAAAATGAGGCGCGGGACGAGGTGAACAAGGTGGATAGCAAGAAAAGCAAGCCCGGTTTAATCGCCGGGCTTGTTTTTCTTGCCAATTGGCGACAGTTCACGCGGGTACAATCTTTGTGACCGCTGCCGCTATTGCCTTCGTCATGTCCGCCTGTTTGACGGCGAATAAAATTGCTTTACAGGGCCGCTCCCGACGTGCCAATTTGATGCGCGCGCATCCGATCGGTAGAAGTCGGATCGCGGCCCTGCAAGCTCAACAAGCGGGGATACGAACTCACGCCCCCACAGTGCGAGGCGCTATTATTCGCATTCCGCTTATATACTAACTTTGTCTTCATACGAGACTATTATAACAATATTCCATATCTTTGTATGGTGTTATGTGAAGCTGTGAATGCCCAATCATGATTCGTTAAGTAAATTTATGTACCAAACACTTTGAGGAAAGTATAAAATTCCTTCCTCAGTCGGTCAACGACCATAAAATAGATGCATAAATATGAGAATCATCCTCCCCCATTTTTTATTCGCTGGCCCCGCCTGTCCTGACGATTTTGATCAGGATGTTCTGAACGGGGATGTCCCCTGTACTGAAGGGGGTGAAAATGGGGGAGATCGAAGGTCGCAGTGGGCAGGAATCATACGCAATAAAAAAAACTTCCTGATGCAGTTCAATTTTCCCTCATAACTTAAAGGAATATAAATTCATCTCATTCCCCCCCACATCCTCTCCACCCAGTCCTCCATAGCTATCTTAATACCCCAGGGCTTCCCAAATTCTCTTTTCACTGCACCCCAAACCACGCCCGATAGCGGAACCACCTCTTACGTTTTTTTCCGAATAACACGCCGCACCGCCAGCTCCAGTAAACTCAGTGGTATTTCACTCAGCGACTGCCGGCACACTTGGAGCAGGTCAGCCTCAGTCGGCCTCCCTCCTGCCGTCCTACGCATTGGCCCAAAGCCGATCAAGCTCTAGACCAGGCCAAATCCTCAACTCACAGCCAAACTCTATTGTGAGTTTTTGAACCGATCTGTATAATGGTTTGTATTACCCTGTCCATTCGAACAACTGATCCAAGGAGGAAGCATGAATAAACGATCCAAGACTTTATTGGTCATCTCTGTTGTACTCGTCTTGATTAGCATGCTGGTTTCAGGCGCGGTGCAGACCAGCTTCGGCAGGGTGGATATCAGGGAGATCTCTCTCGTCACCGAAGTTGGCACACTCACCGGTTACCTCCTCGTTCCGAATACTGCCACTATCGATACCCCCGCGCCTGCCATTGTCACCAGCCATGGCTACCTGAACAACCGCGAGATGCAGGATATCAATTATGTGGAACTCTCTCGCCGCGGCTATGTTGTCTTTGCTATGAACGCTTACAAACACGGAGATTCCTCAGTACCCGATACACATTTTGCCGACACAATCAACGTGCGCTCCGGCGGGATGGTAGATGCGGTGGAGTACCTTGCCACCTTACCTTTCGTGGATGCCACCCGCATCGGCGTCACCGGGCATTCCATGGGGGGGGGCTACGCCATCACCACCGCTGCCTATTACACTGGCCTGGAACGGGAAGCGCTGGCGAATGGTGCGAGTGTGGCTGATGCAAAAGCACTCAACAAGGTCGCGGCCGCCCTGCCGGTCGGCTCCTATCCCAGTGAGCTGGCTGCGAACGCCGACCTTTCTGGCAATAGCGGTTTCCTGTGTGACCTGGG
The DNA here is from genome assembly GCA_041480185.1 of Anaerolineae bacterium. Lineage (GTDB taxonomy): Bacteria > Chloroflexota > Anaerolineae > Anaerolineales > Villigracilaceae > UBA877. The sequence continues at coordinate 2,323 of JBGOZL010000023.1, read as the reverse complement.
CGTCATAGTTGGAAAATATGATGAGTTCTTCGCAGCCGCTGGCACCAGCGGGACGCAGCTTCTGTCGAGCGACCTGACCCGCAATCTGCTGGCAGTCCAGACGAGCATCCAGCAGACCGGCGCCCTGGAGGAAGGCAAGGTCTATGCCAACCCAAACAATGGTTATACCCTTGTTGTATACAACCCGCGCGAGACGCATGCCCAGAACCATTTTTCGTTCCAATCGGCCGGCGATGCTGTCAGTTTCTTTGAGGCAGCGCTGCCCGCCCCCAACCCCCTGCCGTCCGGCAACCAGACCTGGTGGCTGAAGGAGCTCTTCAACCTGGTAGGCCTGGTGGGCTTTTTCATGTTCCTGGTGCCCTTCACGGACCTGTTGCTGTCGCTCTCATTCTTCAGGGAGCTCCGTACTGCCGGGGTACCACCCGTTCCCACACTGCAACTCGGCAGGGAGCGAGGGCGCTTTGCCACCTCCATTGTCCTGAATGTCCTTCTTTGCGTTATATTGATCTTCCCCCTGATGATGGCCGGCTATTTGCTGCTGATCAGCAAAGTATTGCCGCAGGACACCACTGGCGGGATCGGCTTGTGGGCCATGGGGTGCGGGTTGGTCGGTTTGCTGGCGATTCGTATTGGTTCCGGTAAATTCAAGGGGCGCGGTAAGGAATTCGGGGTCAAGGTCTCCTGGCGCGTCTTCTGGAAGACCGCCCTCCTGGCAGTCGCGGTGGTCAGTGCGGCTTATGTTCTGCTCTTTTTCGTGGATTACATTTACCAGGTTGATTTCCGCATCTGGTCCTTTGACCTGCGTATCTTCAGCGCCAGCAAGATCTGGGTGGCGGTCAAGTACCTGCCGTTCTTCCTGGTGTACTTTATCGTCAACAGCATTATGATCAGTCGGAACGCCTTCGCCAACTGGAGCGAGCGCAAGCAAACCTGGATGTCGGTTCTGTTCAATATCCTGACCCCGGCAGTGTTCCTGGCGACCTCCTTCCTGCCGTTGCTCTTCAACCCATACACATTCTGGGGCATCGTCCTGGCGCCGGGATCGCTGCTGGCAAGTGCCGGCGCCCTCGTCCCGATCCTGATGATCCCCTTCCTGCCCATCCTGGGCATCGCCGGGTATCTCAATATCAAGCTGTACCGGTTGACCGGCAGCATCTGGATGGGTGCCCTGCTGAATGCCCTGCTGGTCACAATGATCACGGTGGCGAACACGTCGTTCAGTTTCCCGTATTGATCTGGTTTCTCTTCCACCTTTCCGGGCTCCCACGCAGTGTGTGGGAGCCTTCTCTCTTCACCGCTGCAAAGGTTTTTCTCCGCGCGCTCCGCTGTAGTTCGGGCAGGTTGGACTCCCAGAGATCCGGGCGGTGAAAGCACTGCCCGGCAGGGACATCCTGCTGGGACCCAGCGCGTCCTTCTCCACCGCAGCTCAGGGTTTAACATCATCCAACCTGGTGGCGTATGAGACGTGCGTTCCAGGCTTTTCCTGAGCGATACTTGCCCTTCACAAGACTTTGTTTAGCCGTTTGGGGATATACAGCGCGCCACTTCCAGCATATCAATCAGCCTAGTTTCGGGATTGAAACGCACGGCAAAGGTTTCGATCTCATCGCCAGGATTTCTTCTTTGATATTTTCATGAAAACCCTTGACTTGGAGTCGACTCCAGGTGATACACTGTTATTGAGAGGTGAAATTATGAAAATCGCGGAAGTTAGTGAACGATATGGTATTTCGTCGGATACGCTGCGCTACTATGAACGTATTGGACTCATCCCGCCGGTAAATCGATGTAAAAGTGGTATTAGAGATTACCGCGACATCGATGGGAGACGGGTTGAATTCATTAAGTGCATGAGAAGCGCCGGGCTTCCAATTGAAGCGCTGATTGAGTATGTCGGATTGGTTCAACAGGGTGACCAGACCATTGAAGCAAGAAAGGATATCTTGATCGAGCAGCGGGAGCTGCTTGCAGCCAGGATGAAAGAAATGCAAAAAACTCTGGATATATTGGATCACAAAATTGAAGTGTATGAAAACGCTGTTTTGAAAAAAGAGAAAGAAATGATTCAAACTGAAGATCAAGTCCCAGAAATCATCTGATTAACAAAAAGTAGGAGTTCAGAAAATGCAAAAACGTAAACTTGGAAAGAGCGGCTTGGAAGTTTCAGCTATCGGGTTCGGCTGCATGGGGTTGAGCCAAAGTTATCCTCCGTTTCCTGACAAGCAGGAGAGTATCTCGCTGATCCGCACCGCCGTTGAACACGGCGTTACATTCTTCGACACCGCGGAAGTATACAGTACCTTCATTAACGAAGAACTCGTGG